>PSRF01000324.1 GCA_003175865.1 Blastocatellia bacterium | reverse complement strand
GCATGGAAAAATCTCGGTGATGCTGGTTTCCCAGATCGAATTCTGTGGCACAAAGCTGTCGCAGCTAAGTATTCGTGGTACGACATCAGTCGCGTTGGAATCTATGGCGGTTCTGCCGGCGGACAGAACTCACTCGGTGGACTGTTGTTTCATCCAGAGTTTTACAAAGCGGCGGTTTCTTACGCTGGATGTCATGACAATCGCATGGACAAGATCTGGTGGAACGAACAGTGGATGGGTTGGCCGATCGGCCCGCAGTATTCAGAGTCCTCAAACGTTGATAATGCGTACAGGCTTCAAGGAGATCTGTTACTGATTGTTGGCGAGATGGATACTAACGTCGATCCTTCATCGACAATGCAGGTCGTCCATCAACTGATGAGACACAATAAGAACTTCGATCTGCTAGTCGTACCTGGAGCAAATCATCCAGCGGCCCGTGGTGATCAGTACGCGGCGTACGGAGATCACAAACGGTACGACTTCTTCGTTTTGCATTTGCTGGGCGTGATTCCACCCCCCTGGAGCCAAACTGGTGACTCCGAAATGACATCAACGAGGTAATTGCGAATAGGTCTCATGGAAAATCTCATTGCAGGCATATTTGGTTTATTGCTGGGCGCTGTAGGCCTGTGGACTGGTTTCAAGCAGCTGAAAAATCGAGCAGCTTTCGCGCACTGGAAAACAACCATTGGCAAAGTTGTCGAGCGCGGCACTTATCAGCCAAGCGTTGCGACCGGCGGACCACCTGCATTTCGTCATGCGCCGTTGGTCAAATATTCTTACCGGGTCAACGGCCAAGACTTCGTCAATAACGCTATCCACCCGATACGCATACAACTCCCTCAGCGCAACACGCTCAAGTGGGCACAAAAAAAAGCTGCGTCGTTTCCAGATGAGGTAACCATTCATTACAATCCGGAAGCGCCTGGTGAATCCTACTTAGTCCTTACGTCACGTTGGATACTCTACGTTGTGGTAGCCTCGGCGTGCGTCTGTTTGTTGGTGGGCGTGTTGTTTCTTTTAGCGTATTTAATGTAGGGGTGGCGCGCTCCGTGGCCACCCCCTGTTTGAATCCTGATAACTCCTATCGGAATCGTTGAGGTACTTAAGACTAGGGGCGACCACCGAGTGCCGCCCCTACAATTATGAACGAAACGGATGGAGCATCTGACCCAGATATCCCAGCGGCACTGGTTCTGAGACGCCGTACTTTGCAGGCATGCGATTACGCGGCAGGTAGTAAGTTCCAAATATCAAGTCCAACAGAGGCAACTCACCTGCATAATTCTTGTTGTAAGCTTCAGGATCTGCGCTGTGATGCCAATGATGAAACTCCGGTGATCCAATCAGCCATCTGAGTGGTCCAAACTTGAAGCGCACATTCGCGTGAATGAAAACTGCGTGGACAGTAGCCAATCCGATATATGCGCCGAACGTCGCTTTGCTAAAACCGAGGACGTAGAGTGGAACGAGAGTTAGAGCCTTCGTAACGATCTGGTCCAAAGGATGGACTCGGGCGGCTGCAAGCCAATCCATCTCACTGATGCTGTGATGAATTGAATGAAAACGCCACAAGAACGGCACCTCGTGAGAGAGTCGATGTCCAAAATAACCGCCAACATTTGCCACTGTAACCGCTTCAAGGAATTGGAGCCCGCGGTTCTGTGATGCTACTGCGGACTGAAAATCAGCGTTGACGATCCAGTGGAAGAGAAGAATTAAGCTGCCGACGAATACAAAAGTGAACACATCAGCCAGCGAACGCGTGAAGAGGAAGTGCAGTACGTCGGTGAACCAGCCGCGTCGAAAGATGGCTTGACTCTTACGAAGTGCAAATAGTCGTTCGAGCGGGATAAAGATGAGGGCCCCGACAATCAAACCGTAGATTGCATTTGCTTTCATCCGAGCCAACCTCCTTGTTGCTTTAAAGACGACAAAGCAACAGTGGGAGTTTCGTAATCATTGTCGGACTATCCGCAGAACTGAAGAGATTTTTACAAAATCCAGGCCCGCCACGCACAAGTCATATTGTCAAGTACGAGCTTCGAGCGAAGTTGAGGATCAACTGGAGAACCGCGAGCGATAGCGACCGGATGTATCCAGTCAACTTCAGAGGCTGATGGCATCCGGTAGCTATCGCTCGCGGTTCTCCAATTGAGTGTGTGGTAATCGATATAATCTGTGGAAGGCTTCAGGAACCAGCGACCTCTGTTGCACCAGTCTTGACCTGACTCACCACATCAGAATTCAAAAAGTTTAAGCGCAAGTTTTCATCCGTCACGTTTGCAGCGATCATTTCAACGATCTTGTAGGCTCTCGCAAAGGCAGTTTGCGCTGCCTCAGGATTACCACGCGATTCCTCAAGCCGGCCTACATCAGCGCACGTTCGCCACGTTACAAGTGGCGCGGGATAACGTTCAAGCTCAGCAAGTGCATTATTGAATTCAGTTGTCGCCGCGGTTTGATCTTTGGCGGCAAGCGCGATTCGAGCCTTCAAACGGTAAGCCTCCGCAATGTACTTGTGCACTTCATACTCGGTAGCTGTATCCAGTAGCCGCTGTGCAAACTCCGATGCCTTTTCAAGGTTGCCTTGTCTTAACCAGTGCCATGCGGTCGCTGCTTCAAGTCGGATGTTGTAACGCCAGCGGAACCATGCATCTCGTTCGAAGATGTCGCGAGTTGCTTCAAACGCTGAAACTGTTTCTTCAGATTTGCCCTCGTACGAGTGATCGATCCCCAGATTGATTAGCGAGTTTGCTTCAGCTTCGAGCACGTGAAACTGACGCGCGACTTGCAAACCTTCCTGATCATATTTGAAAGCACCTTCGAAATCTTCAAGCTCGCGGTGCATCCAGCCGATGCAGTTGGGCATTCGCGGAAACCAGAATCGATCTCCGTTCCGACTAGCCATTGCGATTGCAGACTCAAGTGTGGCGATACCTGCGGACATACGACCAAGATTGGCTTGCGACAAACCGTAGAAGAACATCGAAGTCAGCATACAGAATCCATCGCGTAGTTGAGACGCAAGTTGTCGAGCTTCGTGTTCACATTCGAGCGTTCGCTCATATTCAGTTTGAAAGAAGTAAAGACAGCCGCGCCAGGTCAATCCCGACAACAGTGCAGGCTTGTAATCGATAGCGCGCGCACTGACGATCACATCGTCGAGAATTGGTTTGGCGGCGGCAAGTTCTCCCCAACAGAGGTGACTCAAGGCCATCAAACACATCGTGTCCAATCGGAGGGTCTCGCTCCGAGCCTGCTTTGCGGCTTCCAGCGCCTCAACCGAACGTTCTTCCATATCTTTCACGCGATGCGCGAAAAACAGAGTCGTAGCGAGAGCATTCAGGCCGGCAGCGCGGCTTTCCCAATCATCCTTCGCGACGTGCTTTAGCATTGCAATGTAGTCATCAGCCGACTGACCGAAGCGACTAAGCGCCATGTTTGCGCCACCGCGTTTCCGATACAGCGTCATCAGTACATCCGACTTCGACTCATCCGCAAGTTTGTCAGCCAACGTCAACGCTCTGGTGTAATAACCATAAGCTTCATCATTACCGTAAAGAGTTAATGCGTTGTCGCCGGCATGGATCAGAAATTCGACAGCACGTGGAAAATCGCGCCCTCGCTCGAAGTGCAACGCAAGTTGGGCGGCGATGTGAGGCGCACGCTTACCGTAATGCTTAACCAACTGCTCGCCCGCCTGGAAATGCAGCATGACTCTTCGTTTAGTTACTAAATCGTCGTAAAGGAAATTCTGGTAGAGCGCATGTGCAAATCGATACCGAGTAGCGAGTGAGCCATCAGGCAACTCATCTTCACTGATAGTGACAATCAATCGATGTGTTTTCTCAACTCGCGCGAGTAGCTCCTCCACATCAACTTCGTCCATTCCCAGTAATGCGGCAACTACCGTCGACAAAAACTCCTGGCCCTCGACGCTAGCGAACTGCAGCGCACGTCTTTCCTGTTCTCCTAAAGCATCCACCTGACGACTGATCATGCTGCGGACACTCTCTGGCGCCTCGAGTTCCATTTCTGACAACGGGCGGCTCAATGACCAGTGCTCGTTGGTTTTTGCGATGTCGCCGCGTTCATGTAGATACTGCAAGAGACTCGTCGCGAATAGCGGGTGACCTTCGGTCTTCTCATGAATTTGAATAGCGAACTCGGAAGGAAACTCATGCGGAGAAAACGTAACGTTTAGGAAATCTTGAATGTGAGTGGGACTCAGTGAATCGAGCGCAATCTCTTCACACAACTTGTGTGCCTGCATCTCCGCTTTATACCCCTTCAGCGGATGATTGCTGCGTTCAACGTCTTCTGGTCTAAACGTGCCGGCAATCAAAATTCGCTGATTAGCGATTCGCTGGCAAAGATGTCGTAACAGGTCAGCACTTGACGGATCTGCCCAGTGTAAATCCTCAAGTAAGAGCACTATTGGTGACGTTGTCGCGAACACACCTAAAGCGTCACCGAGTTCGCGCATCATACGTTCCTTGGTTGCACCGATTGTCTCTTGTTGGAGTGTTTCGATCGCTCCGGTTGATGAAAACGCAGCAGGCAGTTGAGAACACCACGTTGGCGCAGACGTTCGCATGATTGTCGCCAGCCGATCACGCGCAGGTCCATCGAGTAATCCACTGAGTGCGTCAAGGAATGGCAAATACGCTTCACCCGTTCCGTACTGCTCGACACACCTTCCGCGAGCGATGGATAGACTTGGAAACTGAGAGCGGGCTCGACGAAGAAACTCATCTGAGAGCGACGTCTTCCCGATTCCTGGCTCACCAGTAATAAAGACGACGCGACCTGTACCGTCCATTACCTGATCTAAATAGGTGTCCAGCCTCGACAGTTCCGGGCCTCTCCCAACGAAGGGAGTTACGGAAGGTTGAATCAAATCTTTGTCGTAAACAATTGGACCGCCGCGCCATTCTGACGTGAGGCTGGTGCGTAAGGCGCGCAGGGCTTCACCCATCTCAGCAGCTGACGCATATCGGTTCTCTTTGTTCTTGGCGAGTGCACGCTCAACAATCAAATCAAATTCACGCGGCAACTCCGGCCGTACACGACTCGGTGCTGGGGGATCAGATGTAGCAATCGAGTGCATGATCGAGAGAATGCTCGGTCCTCCAAAGGGCTGCGAACGAGTCGCGGCTTCATAAAGCACACAACCAAGCGAAAAGAGATCGGAACGGTGATCGAGAACTTGCCCGAGTGTTTGTTCCGGGGACATGTAAGCTGCTGTGCCCAGTACCGTTCCTTCCCCAGTCAGGTTCTGCAATGTCAGTGCATCCTGGTCCACGCTGTCAGCCATAGTTCGCACTATCTTCGCGAGTCCGAAATCGAGAACCTTTGCCTGACCCCGCGCGGTCACTAGTATGTTTGCCGATTTGATATCGCGATGGATTAGGTTCATTTCATGGGCGGCATCCAACGCGTCGGTAGTCTGAATCGCGATTTCCAGAAGTCGGGCGAGTGGAAGCGCACCGTCGTGTTCAATAATAGTTTTGAGACTTCGACCTTCGACAAACTCCATCACAATGAAGTCGAGACTGTCGGCCTGTTCAATCGCGTAGATGGTGACGATGTTTGGATGGTTTAGTGCAGAGGCGGATTGCGCCTCCTGAAGAAAGCGACGACGGGCCATTGAATCCTGGTTTACATCGGGCAGCAAGAGTTTGATGGCTACAGTCCGGCCAAGCTTAGTGTCTTCTGCTCTGTAGACCTCGCCCATTCCTCCGCTATCAATTTTGTTCAAAAGGCGGTAGTGCAAGAGTGTCCGTTGGGGCTCGGCTGAATTCATGATGCCTCCTGAAGACTTATGGACGATATGACGTGAACCGGGGTCATCACTTTAATGAAAACTATCTGCCAGTGCAATCTGTAATACTCGTCGATGTTTACTTCTTCATCAACCGACTGCAAAGATTTTCACAGACATAAA
>PSRF01000332.1 GCA_003175865.1 Blastocatellia bacterium | reverse complement strand
CTTCGAAACAAGTACCTTTGGTGTTGCGTGTTTACGGTTATGTGTTGCGTTATCGCGAAGGCGCAGTCCTTTGCTCCGGCAGTTAATTATCCAGTTAGCTCCAGCCCTCAGAATTTGGTGTTGGGTGACTTCAATCGTGATGGCCGGCTCGATGTTGTCACGGTAAACAGTAGTGCGAGTGTCAGCGTATTAAATGGCAATGGTGATGGAACTTTTCAGCCTAAGGTTGATTACCCAACTGGGCCGCAACCTCAAGTCGTGGCAAAAGGCGACTTCAACAACGATGGAAAACTGGATTTAGTAGTGAATGATTACACTGCTAGTGGCGGCTATCAGACGTTTAGCGCATTGTTGGGTAATGGCGATGGCACCTTCAACTCTCGGATTTCGTTCGGTCCTGGTTCGCTGGTCACCAACGTTGTTACCGGAGATTTCAATGGCGACGGTCGTGACGATGTCCTAACGCTCAACAGTAGCATCGGAACTGTTTCCGTAAACCTCAGTAACGGAGATGGTACGTTTACTTCTAAGGCAAGTTATTCTTTTCTTCGCTCAACGCGCCAGGCAGTCATCCGCGATTTCGATCGCGATGGAAAAATTGATGTTGCAGTAACCGTAGAGAGTTCGAATCCGGCGAATACTGGCGTTGCAATATTGATCGGTAACGGTGATGGCACGCTCAGGTCTCCTGCGCTCTACAGTGCTGCGACAGATCTTATCAGCCAACTAACAGCCGGTGATTTGAATGGAGATGGAAACGTCGACCTGCTTGCAACTTCCACCGCTAGTGGTCGCAACATCAGCTTTCTACGAGGGAATGGTGACGGAACGTTTCAACCAAGAGTCGATACGCAGGGAGCTAGTTTTGATGGGTTGTCGGTCGCCGATCTCGATAACAATGGGACGTTAGATGTGTTGACGCTGCAAGGCCCCAATGGGCGGCTTGGCTTTCTCTCAGGCAACGGCGACGGCACGTTGCGGCTTCCATTCAAAGAGTACTTGCTACCGGGTTCGGCTACAGCGGTTGAGATTGGCGACCTGAATGGTGATGGTAAGCCAGACGTTATCACAAACGGCGTTAGCACAGTTAACGTTTTGATAAATCAAAGTGGACCACGTGTCATTCAGGGCATCGTGACAAATATGAATGGAGGTGGCCCTTTAGACGGTGTAAGCGTGACGATCACAGGTGGTGTGCCTGTCACTGTTATAACCGGTGCGAATGGAGCATACTCCTTCAACGGTCTCGCGCAGAATGGGAATTACACAATCTCACCTTCGCGACCAAACTATTCATTCACACCGCAGCAACAGACGTTCAACGGTCTCACAGCCGATCAGACCGCGAACTTCAGCGCAACACTAGCGACCTACACCATCAGTGGAATTGTCAGAGATAGCGCGCTCCAAGGAGTCAGCGGAGTAAACATGACGCTCAGCGGTGGGGCGTCTGCCACTGCAGTGACAGGAAGTGATGGCCGCTACTCGTTCACGGGTCTTGCAGGTAATGGAACCTATACCGTGACGCCATCGTTCGCAAACAGCGTCTTTGGACCTTCGAGCCAAACCTTTACGAATTTATCTTTCGACCGTACGGCAAATTTCAGTATGTCTTTGGCCACGTATTACATCAACGTGTCCGTACGTGACCCAAACTCTAGTGCCTACCCAATGCCTCCGACAGTTTCAATCACAGGTGCGGTGAACCGAACAAACGCCGGCATCGATTCGAGTTTTACGGGATTACCTGTGGGAGGCAACTACACAATAAGTGTCGGTCAAACAGACGCGCCATTCAGTAATTTCCTACTTCAACCTCCGCTCACTCAGAGCATCAATAATCTGTCATCGAATCAATCATTAAACTTCAACGTGAAGACCCTGGCATTTGCCGGTGCTCCCAATTCCTACTTCGTAGCTACTGGCGATTTCAACGGCGACGGAAAAATCGATGTGCTGAGTGAGAGCGCTGCCTCGTCCTCATTGAGATTGTTACTAGGGAATGGCGACGGCACATTGGTTCCGGGCTCAAACTTTTCCGCGGGACAGTTTCCTGCAAGGCCGGTCGTGGGTGATTTCAACAGGGATGGCAAGCAGGATTTTGCTGTGGTAAACGGCGGAGACGACAACGTGAGCGTTTTCCTGGGGAACGGTAACGGCACCTTCCAATCTGACGTGCGTTACGCGGTCGGCGATGGTCCTTTCGACGAAGAATTGGTCGATCTTAATGGAGACGGCAAAGTCGACCTCGTGGTAGCAAATTCAGCTGGCCACAGTGTGAGTGTGTTGCAAGGTAATGGCGATGGCACGTTTCAGTCTGCCGTCACGTATCTGTTAGGCGACGCGCCTGGTGAGATAGCGACTGGTGATTTCAACGGAGACAGCAAAGCCGATGTTATTGTGGGTACGTTTTTATTGTTGGGCGACGGCGCTGGTGGGTTCTTAACTCCGACGACCTTTTCTAACATGCGGCAGCCCGGCGAGGTCACGGTCGCCGACTTTAACGGTGATGGGAAAGCCGACGTAGCGATGGCCTCAGGGCAGATTGAGAATGTGGTAGCGATTTACCTGGGAAACGGCGACGGCACCTTCCAGCCACCTGCGAATTACCACACTACATTCCGAACCAGCTCGGTTGAGGCTGCTGATCTTAACGGCGATGGGAAATTGGACCTGGTTCTATCTTCATCGGCGTTTATAACTGTGTTGATGGGTAACAGTGATGGGACCTTTCAGGACTACTGGATAAATTTCCCGGGAACCGGGGAGTTAGGACCAATAGTGGTTGCGGATTTCAATGGTGATGGTTGGCCAGACCTGACGTTCGGAAACACGCTTGTTAACGTGCTGCTTAACCAAATGCAGACAAGCCTGCAGGTAAGTGCTTACACAGCGAACGAAAGTGACGGCGTGGCGCATGTCACGTTTGTCCGAAATGGCAATACCTCGAGTTCTTCTACAATCAGCTACAGAACGATCGATGATCCTTCAGGGGTGACCTGCAGTACGTTAAATGGTCACGCCTACGCTCGGTGCGATTACGCAACAGCTGTCGACACAGTAAATTTTGCACCCGGCGAAACTCGGAAGACCATTACGATACCGATTATCGATGATGCTTACGCAGAGGGAACCGAGACCTTCGATCTGTTCTTGAGCGAGAGCAGCGGCGGAGTTCTTTCCGGAAAGAGAACAATAACCATAACGATAATCGACAACGACTCAACAACAGGCTCAAATCCAATTGTTACGTCGCCTTTCTTTGTGCGTCAGCAGTACCTTGATTTTTTGTCGCGCGAGCCAGAGCCAGCCGGCTTCAACGCCTGGACGCAGTTGCTGAATGGTTGTCCAGATCCGAATAACGTCGATCCCGGTAGCCCTTCTGCTGGCTGTGACCGCATAACGGTCTCCTCCTCGTTCTTTGGGTCACAGGAGTTTCAGCTAAAAGGATTTTTTGTTTACCGATTTTACGCAGCATTGTATGGCCGGCTGCCAACCTATAACGAGATGATTTCCGACATGAGGAGTGTCAGTGGGCAAACAGCAGCAGAAGTCTTTGCGAAGCGGGCAGCGTTTGCGGAGAACTTTGTCAGACGACAAGACTTTGCATTCTATAACATGACGTCAAATGCAACATTCGTCGCTATTCTGATGAACCGCTACAACCTGGGCCAGATTACGACACATGATCCACATGATCCGGAAGGGACCCAAAAGGTCACGTTATCGCGGACGGATTTGGTATCGCAGTTGGATTCCGCGGCGTTGTCGCGAGCGCAGGCGCTGCGTGCGATAGTTGAGAGTGACGAAGTGGCCGCCGCAGAATTCAATAAAGCTTTTGTCGCCATGCAGTACTTTGGATATCTCAGGCGAGATCCGGAAACAGCGGGTTTCAATGCATGGCTCAACTATTTAAATGCGCATCCCACAGACTTCCGAACAATGGTTAATGGGTTTGTGAATTCCATTGAGTACCGACTTAGGTTTGGCAATCCTCCGCAGTAGGTGAAAATTCTCCAACTGGCAGACGCGTGATCGAAGCAGACTCCCGGTCCGGGTTAGTTCCGACATTCATCGCTGAACCATTCACTTGAGAGCCGGACTCATTCACCGGTGAGAGGACAGCTTCGAGTATGGGGCGCATCTGCGACAGCTGCTTCAACCGAATGACGAAATCCCACGCGCGTTCAAACTTCTTCCATCCAGCACTGTAGAAAAAATGCTTCAGCGAGTGTTTCACTGACTCGTGAGCGCTCGAGGCTTTGAAGATAGATCTCCAGCGATAAAACTCCTCATAAGCCCAGTCGTAACCGCGTTTCAATTCGTCAGGGGACATGCATGAAGGATGAAATACGACGTGACGAGTGTCGTACAGATCCCAATTTTGCGTTGCGATTCGATCACGCGCGTGCATATCGGTAAACAACGATGTTCCAGGGTACGGCGTTAGTATGTGAAACGTCGCCGTAGTGATCCCAACGTCAATGGCCCAGTCCACTGTACGACGGAAGACATCACGGCCATCTCCGTCCAGTCCGAAAACAAAACTTCCATTGATCATGATCCCAAGGCTATCAAGTCGACGCACGACTTCTGAATAATTGCGACCCAAATTTTGTCTCTTGCAAGCACCTTCAAGCCCGGTGTTTGACAGTGTCTCAAATCCTACGAACAAACTGCGCAAACCTGCCGCTGCCGCGTCTTCAATCAAATCATCGCGCAGTATTGAATCGACGGTTGCGGCTCCTTGAAACACACGATTCATTCCTCGCATGCCGCGGAAGAGTTCACGCGCGAACCGTTGATTGCCGAAGAGATGATCGTCGAGAAAGTAAAGGTGTCGTCCGGGAAGACGATTAATCTCCGCGAGCGCGTCGTCAACTCGCTGCGTGTAGAACGATCGTCCGCCAGTGAAGAAGCCGTCTTTGTAACAGAAGTTGCAGTGATGTGGACACCCTCTTGAAACGACGATCGAATTTGGCACAAGGTAACTATGTCGCTTGATGAGATCGCGTCTGATTGGCGGCACACCTTCAAGTGTACGTAGCGATGAGTCGTATCGGGGCTTTGGTTGACCTGCGGCGAAGTCTTTAAGGAACTCAGGAAACGTGTGTTCACCAGGGCCGATGAAAATTGAATCCGCGTGCGACGCGGCCTCTTCAGGCAGTGAAGTTACGTGCAAGCCACCCAGCGCGACATATGCACCTCGAACGCGATAGTGGTCGGCGATTTCGTAGGCGCGGTAAGCATTCGTGATGTAGACCTGAATTACAACGAGTTCGGGCTCATCTTCGAGGCACAACTTTTCGACGTGTTCATCCTGTAAAGAAATGTCTAGTTCAGGATCAAGATATGCGGCGAGAGTTGCGAGACCAAGCGGCGGGAAGAGCGAGTACTTTATCGGTCGCCAGTAGACGCTGGTTGCTTCAGTTAAGGCGGGAAGAATCAGTTTCACGCGCCTCAGTTTTCTCGCCATCACTTGCGGCGCCTCCGATGTAAGCATTGCCAAGTGCCATGCAATATAGACTACTTTGCAAAATAAAGCTACGGAAATAAAACTGCCACGCCGGTTTCGCTGTGCATAGAGATAGAAGGGCTTTCTCTCGCCCTGTTTCTGTGTGACTTCGTGGTTCGTCGGTCGCTAGAAGACACGATCCACGAAACCACACGAAATAACCCGAAACGGTCGGAAAGTGGAGGAACGGGTGGGCTCTGTAACCGAATCGAAAAACCGTTAAGACCGTTCGCGACAAATACCTGATCCACGGGTCCCAAGCTAAAGCTTTTCGCACACTGCTATTTCGTAATTCGTGCCGCCCAACCACCGCCCGCGGCAAGGTGGATTTTTTGTCTGGTGGTGTTCGAGACTGTATTGCTCTGTTTTCGATAATCGCTTCCGATCCGATCAGCGTTCATCCCGTCTTCGTAACTAAGCATCTTGAAATTGCCAGCAGGTAGAAACGACAAGTCGAGATCTAAATCGCGCGGTGTCCAATCAGTCATTGCTCCGATGTACCAATCGTTGTCGTGTCGCCGCGCCACGACCACGTAATCTCCAATCTTCGCACTTAGCACTCTTGTTTCATCCCAAACAGTAGGTACTGGTCCAAGAAATTCCATTACCTCCGGTTCATGAAGGTAACGCGAGGGACTGTCGGCCAACATCTGCAACGGACTTTCGTAAACGACGTACATCGCGAGTTGGTGACAGCGCGTGCCCATGCTCATTGGCCGCTCGAAAACAGCAGCGAAATTCTTTTCCAGCCCGCTATTGACCATGGCGCCGGGCGTGTAATCCATTGGACCAAGGAACATGCGGGTGAATGGAATCGTCACGTTGTGTTCCGGGTTTGAAAACTTGCTCCACTTGTTTTGTTCGAGCCCACGAACACCTTCAGTGTTGATCAAGTTGGGCCACGTGCGCGTCATGGTAGCTGGACGAAACGCGCCGTGAAAATCGACGAGCAGGTGTCGCTTGGCAGCTTCGCTACAGACTTTGTGATAGTAATTAATGACCGGTTGATCGTCCCGTTGCATGAAGTCGACCTTGATTCCCTTTACTCCCCATTTCTCGAATTGGTTGAGCGCTGGTTCGAACTGATCGTCGAGTGTCTTCCAAACTACCCATAAAATAATTCCAACATTCTTCTGCTTTCCGTAGGCGACAAGCTCTTCAATGTTCATTTCAGGAACAACTTGAAGCAGATTGCCGAGCTTGTACCAACCTTCATCCAGAATGATGTATTCGATGCCATACTTTGAAGCGAAATCGATGTAGTACTTATACGTTTCGCTATTGATTCCCGATTTGAAGTTCACGCCGTAGATGTTGTTGGCGTTGTACCAATCCCACGCAACTTTGCCAGGTTTGATCCATGAGGTGTCTTTTACCTGTGAAGGTTTGGCGAGCAAGTAGACGAGATGATTTGTGATTAGATCGGCGTCGTGTTCGGCAATGCCAAGAATACGCCACGGAAACGTACGTGTTCCTTTTGTTATCGCGATGTAGTCAGCAGCCTGTGTGACGCGGTAATCGCGATCGCCCTTGAGTTCTTCCTTCAGCGGATAGGGTGGAAAGGTGGCGCTGAGTGAATTGTCGCTGTTGCCGTGGAGCCAGAGCCCCGGATAATCTTCGACATCAGCTTCTGCAATCGCAACCTTGATTCCGTCGGCGTCGATTACTGCCGGCAAACTTGCGATGGATTCTTTCGAGATCTCCTTTGTCGGAAGAAAGACGAATTCGCGTTCGTTGTGTGAGAAAAAACTCTCCTCCTTCGGGTAGTAGACTTGATACTCACCTGCGAATTTGAAACCCGCCTCCTCGGAATAAATCTTAACTTGTGAGGCGGCCAATGACGTTTCAAAACGATAGGCAACACCTTCATTGTATGCGCGAAACACAACATAATAATTTCCCTCAAAGTCGACCCGGAGCTCGTTGTAGTTCTCATGAATCTGTCTCGATTTCTGAGGTACGACTGATTCGATCGTTCGATCGACTGTAGTCTGTTTGCTTGTTTTGACCTTCGGGTTCCCGCCCAGTTGAGTGTGATCGATGTCGATCGAAAGAGTCGAATTCACAAGCACCGGGTTGTTGTTGACAACGACATCGTAAGTGAGCCTGTCGGTAGCATGAATGCGCACTTGAATTTGACCATTTGGGGATTGAAGGTTGAGCTGAGTTTGTTGAGCCTGGACCACCGTGGCCATAACGATCGTTAACGCGGGTAGAATCAGCTTGAGCATTAAGTGTTCTCCGGGACCTGATCAGTTATGGCTACTTTAAAATCTAACGGCGAAAGGGATGAACTAAATTGCAGTCAGGGAGGGCGGCTTGCCCCCTTAGAATTAAGGAAGCTTGACCGAAACCTTAGTTGAAGCAGGGGCAAGCTGCCCTTCCTGACTGCAATTTACTCGAGTTGAATTCTGTACGGTTCTTAGCACAGGAAGTGATCAATCAGTGGCTTTCACGCGGGACATCAGTACCACTTCTGCCGATCAGGAAGTCTAGATCTGCGCCCTGGTCGGCCTGCATTACGTGATCGTAGTAGAGTTTGTAATAGCCTCGCTGCGGTGGTTGTGCAGGCGGTTTCCATTCCGATCCGCGTCTTTCTAATTCTTCATCGGTAACATCCAGATGCAGTCTACGTGCGTCGACATCTAACTCGATGAAGTCACCTTCTTTGACCAGCGCGAGTGGACCACCTGCGGCCGCTTCAGGTGCGATGTGCAAGACAACAGTGCCGTAAGCAGTACCACTCATGCGAGCGTCAGAAATGCGAACCATGTCTGTGACACCTTTCTTCAAAAGCTTTGGTGGCAAAGGCATGTTGCCGACTTCCGCCATTCCTGGATAACCGCGCGGTCCACAGTTTTTCAAGACCATCACCGACGTTTCATCAATTTCGAGGTTCGGATCATCGATGCGCGAATGGAGTTCCTCGATGCTTTCGAACACCACGGCGCGACCACAGTGTTTCATCAGGGCCGGGGTAGCAGCTGAAGGTTTGAGTACCGCTCCATTTGGACATAGGTTTCCGCGCAACACTGCGATTCCACCTTCGCGCACCAGCGGCTCACTCACTGATCGAATGACGTCACGGTTGTAGCAAGGCGCGGTGCTCGTGTTTTCACCAATTGTCTTGCCATTTACTGTCAACGCATCGCGATGAATCAGGTCTCCGAGATCGCGAATGACGGCTGGCAGACCGCCGGCGTAATAAAAATCTTCCATTAAGTACTTTCCGGAAGGCATGAGGTTGACGAGACATGGGACTCCGCGACCCAGCGAGTCCCAATCATCAAGTGAAAGGTTGACACCGATTCGTCCTGCAATTGCCAGAAGATGAATCACAGCGTTAGTGGATCCGCCGATTGCTCCCACGACACGTATTGCGTTTTCAAATGCGTCTCGTGTGAGGATCTTCGACATGCGCAAATCTTCTTGAACCATTTCGACAATTCGCTTGCCCGCCATCTGTGCAAGTGCGTAGCGATGCGCATCGACTGCGGGAATCGCCGCATTCGTAGGCATTCCAATACCGATCGCTTCAACAACACTTGCCATCGTTGAAGCTGTACCCATTGTCATACAATGACCAGCCGAACGGTTCATGCAACCCTCCGCTTCAAGAAAGTCGCATTCGGACATCGCACCTGACCTGACGTCCTCACTGAATCGCCACACGTCAGTCCCTGATCCAATATCCTCGCCGTGGAATTTTCCATTCAGCATTGGACCACCTGAAATCATGATCGCTGGAAGATCACAACTGGCTGCGCCCATCAACAGTGCCGGAGTTGTTTTATCGCAGCCGGCAAGAAGGATTACGCCATCGAGTGGGTTAGCGCGAATCGACTCCTCCACGTCCATGCTGACGAGATTTCGAAACAACATTGCCGTCGGACGCATCAGCGTCTCGCCCAGCGACATCACTGGAAACTCGAGAGGGAATCCGCCCGCCTCGTAAACACCGCGCTTCACATGGTCTGCGAGTTTGCGAAAGTGAGCGTTGCAGGGAGTAAGTTCGGACCACGTGTTGCAAATTCCAATGACCGGCCGACCATCAAATTCATGGTCGGGAAACCCCTGGTTCTTCATCCAGCTTCGATGAATGAACCCCCCTTTGTCCCTTGGACCAAACCATGCAGTACTACGACGTTTCATAATTCTATTGTCACCCCATCCCCTCGTTTGTCTTCCTGGTAGCGCGCAACGACAAAATCAGTATCGCCGCGACCAAAGCCGAAAAGGATAAATACAGAATGCCGCCGAAGTAGGATCCAGTCTTTTTGCTCAAATTTCCTACCACGATCGGACCAACGAAGCCACCAAGATTGCCAAAGCAGTTTATCAAGCCAATACATGCTGCCGCGGCAGTTCCTGTTAGGAAACTCGTTGGTAACGCCCAGAAACCGGGCAAGTATCCGGCAGTACCTGCCGCTGCCAGGCAGAACATTGCGACCGCGACTGCAGTGTAGTTCCTCGTGAACACGCTCAAGAGCAATCCGACACTAGTTGTGATCATAGCAAGTGCAGTATGCCAGCGTCGTTCACCAGTCTTGTCAGAATGCCATCCGACCAGGAGGATCGAAGCAAGCCCGACGCAGTAGGGCAGCGCCGCTATAACGGAAACAGCAAAGTTTGGTAGACCCGACAAACTCTTAATGATTGATGGCAACCAGAAATTCAGTCCGTAAACTGCGGTGACCATGAAGAAGTACGCGAGCGTTAGCAAAATAACCTCACGATGGCGCAGTGCTTCACGGATATTGAGCGAGTGCTTCTGCGTTTTGTACTGCTTCTCCTTTTCTA
>PSRF01000389.1 GCA_003175865.1 Blastocatellia bacterium | reverse complement strand
CGGTTCCCAGGACATGTCCTTTCCCTGACTCCAACGACTCTGCGCACCGGGAATTCGCTTCATTTCAAGTTCAGCGGTGGCCCATTCTTTCCAGGGATGATTCTTGAGTGCGTTCTTACGATAGGGCTCAAGAAAATCCACGAGCTCTTTTCTTTTTTGGTCAGTGAAACTTGCACACACGCCAACGTGATGCAAGTCGCCTTTTTTGTTGAACAAACCAAGCAACAATGAACCAACGGCAGTTCGTTCACCTTTCTTATGCCAGCGGAAACCTGCGACAACACAATCGCACTCACGCTCGTGTTTCACCTTGAACATGACGCGCCTGTTTGATTCATAAATTCCTTCGGTTGGCTTCGCGACGACGCCATCGAGACCTGCGCCTTCAAAGCGTCGAAACCAATCTTCTGCGACTTCCAACTCAGTCGTGGCTGGCGTTATGTGCAAGGGTGGCTTAGCGGATCCAACCAGTTTTTCCAATAACTGCCTTCGCTTTTGAAAAGGTATGTTACGCAGATCCTTATTGCCCTCACATAAGAGGTCAAAAAAGACTATTGAGGCCGGCATTTGTTCTGCCAGCATTCTTACGCGCGACTCCGCAGGATGCAGTCGCAACTGCAGTGCATCAAAGTCGAGCCCGCCATCTCTGGCAAGAACTACTTCACCGTCGAGTACGCACCGTTTCGGCAACTGTTTCTTCAGCGGCTCGATCAGTTCAGGGAAATACCGGTTGAGTGGTTTCTCATCTCGACTTTGAATCAACACTTCATCGCCATCGTGAAACACAAGCGCACGAAATCCATCCCACTTTGGTTCGAAGATCCACGAACCAGTCGTGGGAATCTCGCTTACTCGTTTAGCGAGCATCGGCAGGATCGGCGGGTTTACAGGAAGTTGCATAGATCGATGATATCTGTATCAAGTCTGTAAGAACACCTGACGTAACACACGGACCAAGTCTCCCAGATTCTATTGACTGCGACGGAACAATTGGAATAGAGTCCGCCGCATATCGCAACCTTTTAAATTGTTCTCGGTAGTCTTCTGCCCCGGCGACTACGCTGGTGCAAGATATCGGCAGTTATTTACGCTGAATCGCTGATCTCACTCGCACCATCCAGCTCGCTAAACAACCTCACTAATCTCACGGCCGATTTAATAACCCGAGACAACCGATATTTTAGGCTGCGAGGCTAGGCGCAGATTTCATGTCACCTGGGAAGGAGCACACATGCACCGGAAAATGACCCTCGCTTGTTCTCTTATTGTCTTGTCGACAATAGCATTTGTACTTGTTGGACCAAACGCGTCTGCTGGTAAGACTACGGTTTCGGTACCCGCCAGCCTAAACCTACCCGGTCAACCGGTCGAAGCAGTTCTGATACGCGCCAACAAACCCTACAACACACTGGTTTCTCGAATAGACTCACTCGGCGGACGAGTAACTCATCAGTACAACTACGTCAATGCAGTTGCGGCGGAAGTTCCGCGTGATGCTTTGCCGATGTTGCGCGACATAGTTGGAGCCGCAGCCATAACGAAGGATCTTGAAATCAAGTTACCTGACAACGTGGATACTCAAAGAGGTCGTAACTTGGCTTCATCGAATGCGGTGAACGAGATTCAAGCTGAGTCTTCCCAAGCTCTGAATGCAGCTGGAATTCAGGAGCTAGCCACAGTAAATCCCAATGCATATCTCCTGAACGACTCTATTGCAAACGTGACTCCTCTCTTTGCCCAGAACATTACAGGAGCTGGCGTCACCGTCGCTGTAATTGACAGCGGAATCCGTCCCGGCTTCCCGCATATTACGCTCGACGGATCGGTCGTCAGGTGTGACGATTTCGTCGGCGATGGTTTAGGGTGCGTAAACTCTTCCAATGATCCTCACGGCACGTTTGTCGCTGGAATGATCTCAGCCAACGTCGTCTTCCAGTTCTCACCGGCATCAGCTATACGAAATGCAGTTCTGGCCGAATGCCCGGCGTGCTTCCTGAATCCACCAGCTAACACACAGATTCCGATGATCGGCACCGCACCGCTTTCCAGCATATACGCGTTGCGAGTATTTGGTCCTACTGGGAACGCACCTATATCGCGCGTCATCTCGGCCATCGAACGAGTAATTGAATTACGGGAAATGTTCGATAACGGCGTTCCTGGAGGCGTCAACACTCAAGTTGCGAACATGAGCCTCGGAGGCTCGACGATCAATCCAGGTCGTGATCTTTTGGATAACGAAGTTGACGTACTACTAGAAAAAGGAATTGTTCCTGTTATAGCAGCGGGTAATGCTGGGCCATCGTCACTGACCGTAGGTAGCCCCGGTACAGCACGTAGTGCGATCACTGTCGGCGCAGCGAGTTTGGCGCACAATGAGCGAATCGTTGAGCGATTGCAGTTCGGACCGGTGATAGGACCTTTATTCCGACCGTTTCTCGGTACGCAGACTGCATATTTCAGTTCGCGTGGACCTGATGCTGACGGGCGTCTCGAGCCCGACGTAGTCTCAAATGGCTTTGACTGTTTCGGCCAAGGTGTTGGTGCAACAAACACCATCACCTTTGGCAGCGGAACAAGCGCTTCGACACCGAGCGTATCTGGAGTTGCAGCGTTGTTACGACAGGCATTTCCCGGTGCCACGGCGCGTCAGATTCGGAACGCGATCATCGCAGCTGGTAATGCAGCCATCTTCGCTGATGGTTCAACGGTGCTCGATCGAGGTGCGGGATATGTAAATGGACTTGGTGCAAGAAACCTTCTTGCTGCGGGGTCTGTCCCAGATGATCTACCAAACTTTCCGAATGCCAATTCCAGCGTTAAGGTGAATGTCGAGAAAGCAACCTTCCTGAATGTGCAAGATGGTTTGGTTTCCGATCACGCCACGAACCTTAAACCAGGCCAGAGAAAAGATATCTTGTATCGCGTGGCTCCAAACACTAAACAAGTCATCGTGGTACTCGGTAACGTTACGCCGTCTTTACCACCGTCACAGCAGAACCAACTGTTTGGTGACGATATTTTGCTTGCTATTCACTCAGCAAAAACCTCGGAAATCGGCGACGGAGACTATTCGACCTTAACGTTTACTCTGGGTGGTGCATTCGTTGTCAATAATCCTGAGACAGGAGTGATGAGGATCACCCTAAACGGCGACTGGACCAATGCAGGAACAATCTCTGCCGACGTGTCAATTCTAAGCGTCACTGATCCCATCCCTCAGTTTACTACTCAAGGGAAGATAGCTGACCTCGAACTTCAGTTCTTTCCTGTCAATATCCCCGCCGGGATCAGCCAGGCCGAATTCCAACTCGGTTGGCGTCAGGATTGGGGCACTTTTCCGACTGCTGACGTAGACCTTGTTCTCATTAATCCAAATGGGCAACTCAATCTTGATGGCGCCTCATTGAATAATCCTGAACGGGCAGTGATCAGTAATCCGATTCCCGGCCAATGGATCGCCGTAGTAGCGGGTTTTCAGATTCCATCGAGTCCAGATAAATTTGAATTGCGGGTGGCTCTTGATGGTAGAGTGGTGAAATAGGCTGCGTTCAGTCATCCTTACAGGGTGACGAACAAAATGGATTCAACCCGGAGGGTAACGAAGCGGTAGGCACAATCAGCTTTAGCAGCTTTTGCGATATAAGTGTATCTCTGTTCGTTACAGCTCTGGCTTTGTATGAAGGGTGTTACCCGCACCTTCAATTAGAATTTGAATTAACACATATCGGCTATAATTCTCGCCGTCATTTCGCCCAATTCGAATTCGCTCAGCTGTATGAGAGCTTGGGAGCTGCGACACAGGCTTACCTTCATTCCCTCCTTGGCGACACTGTTACTTACAGTATCGTTAACAGTGCATTGTGAGCGACTCCCGCTAAAAGCCTTCACCAACGCAGACGGCCTCGCCGGTAACTCAATCAACAAGATTGTCCGTGACTCGCGTGGCTTCCTCTGGTTTTGCACTGAAGAAGGACTCTCCCGCTACGACGGCTACAACTTCGTCAACTACACCACCGAACAGGGACTCCCACAATCTGGCGTTAACGACATACTGGAAACGCGATCAGGTGAGTACTGGATCGCAACCAATGGTGGACTGGTCCATTTCAATCCTAAAGGAACACATAATAGTAATGTGACCTATGCGAATGATTCTTCCGTCGGGCAGGCACCGATGTTCACTGCATTCTTGCCAGAGGATACCGACCGGCACGCGAGAGCGATCACCGTACTCCTTGAAGCTCGAGATGGAACGATTTGGTGTGGGACCTACAAGGGTCTTTACAAATTGGACTCTCAGGCGCGCCGGCTAGTCCCCGTTGAAGTAGGTATGCCCTACGAGTATGGCGAATGGCTTTACGTAACTGACATCGTTGAAGATCAGTTTGAGTCGTTGTGGATCGCAACACATGGTTCACTCTATCGTCGCTGGAAAGATGGCACTGCTGCACGTTACACAAGGCACGACGGTCTACCCGATGATGTACTTCACGATCTTTTGATTGACCATCAACAGCAACTCTGGGTCGGTTCAAGAAACAAAGGTTTCTATCGATTAACCTTCGATCAAACGCATGCAACACCCAAGGTTGCTTTCACGCTGACGCCAGGCGATTACTCCCAGAGCGAATGGATCAATCAACTATTCGAAACGTCTGAACACAGACTATGGGCAGCAACTGCCCGTGGATTGCTGGAATTCATCCCAGATGGCAATTCTCAGGGGCATTATCATGTCTACACACCTCAAAATGGTTTGACCGGCCTAAACCTAACTGCAATCGCCGAAGATGACGGAGGAAACCTGTGGTTGGGTAGCGAGAATGGTGCTGGTGTAATGAAGCTGGCGCACAACGGTTTCATCACATACGGCAGAGAAGATGGAATAGTTACAGTGAATGCAGTCTTTCCTGATAGAGCGGGTGGAGTTTGTGTTCGCGGCTATGTGCTCGGAGATAAACAGGCGAGCATCTTTGATGGCGGAAGATTGGACCTGCTGAATCTGAGTAATGCCTATTTCTGGCCACGGTTTGGTCGCTTTGATGGTCAGCACTTCAACTGGTTCGTACCCAATGTTCTCAAAGGTAAAGACTTAGGCTGGGTTAGCGAAGGTACGACACTTCAAGACCCGCGTAGCGGTGAGTGGTGGCTTGGAACTCCATTGTATCGCTTTCCGAGTCTCGACAACTTCACACAACTCAAGACCGCACAACTTACTTCACATTTTGGGAAAGGCAGCATTATTGGCGATCATCAGATTTGGCGGCTTTTCGAGGATTCACGTGGGCGAATTTGGGTGTCGATAATTGACTTCCGCGGTAATGGACTCGCAGTGTGGGAACCTGAGAATCAGAATGTTCGCGACCTCAATGGTTCTACAAACCTTCCGTCACTTCACGATGACCTGCCGCGTGCATTTGGTGAAGACCGCCTGGGCAACATATGGATCGGATTCAACACAGGACTCGCTCTGTTCCACGACGGCTCTTTCAATTTCTACACTGACAAAGATGGTCTACCACCGGGAGCAATCACGGAAATTTTCACGGATCACAGCGGGCGGCTCTGGCTCGGTTCAGCGCGCGGAGGACTTGTGCTCGTCGAAAACGGGGAGGCAGATCGTCCGCATTTTAAAACTTACACAACCGAGCAGGGCCTATCGGGCAATCTTGTGCTCGCACTAGCGGAAGACACGTATGGCCGCATTTATGTTGGTACCGGCCAGGGGCTTGATCGATTCGATCCCACATCAGGTCACGTAAGGCATTACTCGGCAGCCGATGGCCTTGCAGGTGGGAAGATCTTCTGTGTGTATCTCGCCAAAGATGGATGGATATGGATTGGGACCACCCAGGGAATTTCCCGGTTTCTTCCCGAACCCGAAACTATCCTGCCAGCACCACCCGTAATGTTTACAACCCTCAATGTTGCAGGCAACGCGGAAAAGATCTCTGCGCTCGGCGAGACAAACGTCCAACTGAGTGATCTGGCCTCGAGTGCAAGCCAGTTACAAATCAACTTTGTAGGTCTCAGTTTCGTGTCCGGTGGATCGCTTCGATATCAGTACAAGCTGGAAGGCGCTGATCGGGATTGGAGTGTACCGACCTCACAACGTACGGTTACTTATGCTCATCTTGCAGCTGGCCGATACCGTTTTCTGGTACGTGCCGTAAATGCAGATGGCCAGGTCAGCGCAGTCCCGGCTGTTATCACTTTTCGTGTTCTGCCCGCACTGTGGTTGCGCTGGTGGTTCATTGCTATCGCGGTGCTTTTGGCTGCTTCGTTAGTTTACTGGCTCTACCGTTACCGCGTCTCTCGTCTTCTTGAGGTTGCAAATATGCGCACGCGTATCGCCACTGATCTGCATGATGACATCGGATCGAACCTCACCAAGATCGCAATATTGAGCGAGGTGGCTAAACAACAACAAGTTAATCATGAGAAAGATGAAGGGCCCCTGACTTCAATTGCGCAAATCTCTCGTGAGTCAGTCTCAGCCATGAGTGATATCGTATGGGCAATTAATCCGAACCGCGATCATTTGATAGACGTCATACGTCGCATGCGTCGACATGCCGAAGAATTGTTTAGTGCGCGCGATATACAACTGAGCTTCATCGCCCCTGGTGAAGAACAGAAGCTGCGGTTGGGCGTGGATGTTCGTCGCGATCTGTTTCTAATCTTCAAGGAAGCAGTCAACAACGCTGCACGACACGCACAATGTTCGCGTGTTGAGATTGAGATGAGAGTTGATGGTACCTCGCTGGCGATGTCAGTTCGTGACAATGGCGTTGGTTTTGACTCCAATCGAGATAGCGACGGCCAGGGTCTCGCGAGTATGCAGCGACGTGCAAGTGAGCTTGGTGGGTCGCTGACGATTGAAACGCAACATGGCCAGGGAACGTCAGTCCTCGTGAAAGTCCCGGTCGTTCATGTACGTAATTTCGCTTGGCGCTGAAGGGTCTTTTGCTTGCCCTTTGGTGGTAACGCTGCCGAAACGAGTCAAGC
>PSRF01000038.1 GCA_003175865.1 Blastocatellia bacterium | reverse complement strand
AAGAGCTTGAATGTTTCAGTCGAATGAAGCCACTAAAGGGTAAGTTAAGATCACGAAAAGCCAACGACGGGATGTGGGACGTACCATTGTTCCAGTTGGTTGATCTCTTCGGGTGTGAGCTTCAACGATACGGCCGCGACTGCATCTTCGAGGTGATGCGGTTTTGATGCGCCAACGATCGGAGCAGTAATAACAGGATTTTGCAGCAGCCACGCTAGCGCGACCTGCGCACGCGACACTCCCCGATTGTTCGCAACCTCAGCGACAGATTCAACTATCTTGCGATCTGACTCAACTGCAGACGTGTAGAGCGTCTTACCAAACTCATCTGTCTCGGTACGGTTTGTAGTCTCATCCCAATCACGAGTCAGTCGTCCCCGTGCGAGTGGACTCCACGGAATCACACCAACACCTTCATTCATACAGAGCGGCAACATCTCGCGTTCTTCTTCACGGTTGATGAGGTTGTAATGATTCTGCATTGAAACAAACCTGGTCCATGCGTATTGGTCGGCTTTGTAAAGTGCCTTCGCAAACTGCCAGGCAAACATTGAAGATGCACCGATGTATCGCGCCCGGCCGGACTTGATTACGTCGTGAAGTGCTTTGAGTGTTTCTTCGATCGGAGTTGTGTAATCCCAGCGGTGAATCTGGTAAAGATCAACGTAATCCATTCCGAGTCGTGTGAGGCTTGCGTCAATCTCCGTCATTATTGCTTTCCTGGAGAGACTCCGTGCGTTTGGTCCTTTGCGCATCGGAAAGTACACCTTGGTAGCAACAATAATCTCCTCACGACGGGCAAAATCCTTCAAGGCACGTCCGACAATCTCTTCACTTGTTCCGTCTGAGTAAGTGTTTGCAGTATCGAAGAAGTTGATTCCGAGTTCCACAGCGTGCCTGATTAGCGGTCGACTCTGTTCCTCTGGAAGTGTCCAGGAATGGGCACCGCGATTTGGATCGCCGTAGGTCATGCATCCGAGGCAGATCCGCGAGACCTTGAGACCGGTCTTGCCGAGATTTACGTATTCCATTTTGTGGACTGCGCTGACTATGTCAGCGCTTTAGTATCGACTAAGGTTCAAGAAACGAATGGAGTACTAAAGCGCTGACTCTGTCAGCGCACTCCAAAGTCAGATCTTCTTCGCGAGTTGGCCCACTTCGACGCTTCCACTTTGAACTATCTTCGCGTTTATTCCTCGAAGGCAAAGTGATCTTCCAATTTCCGAATTAACAAACTTCATTGCTTCAAGACCAAATCGCGCGACGAACTTCGAACAACCGGTGTGCGGGGGCGGAGTCACTTCAAGAATTGCTGAACCAAGACTGAAACGACTACCGACCGGGAGGTTGTCTTTGCTCAGATCCATGTCGAGGAACAATTGGTCTCCCGCTAGATGCCAACGCTCTCTCTGCTGAGCGACAAGCGCAACGGCACGTGCGTTCATGATGTTGATCTGCATTTCGGGATTTGGACCACCGTCAACAGTGGATGAACTGCCACGCGTGCTCCAGTTGTCGCCAATCAAACCCCTCTGAACGTCGAGCTCGCCAAATTCCAGTACCTTGCGTTCTTCGACTGAAGGACGGCAGACAATCAACTCGAGTAGACCATTGTCTTTTGGGGATTGACGAATGTGGTCCAGGCCAGCCTCGAGTTCGGGCCAGGTCAGATGCGTGATTTGGGTTTCGAATAGAGTATTCATGTCCGCGTAATATAAGTGAAAGGCAGTCAGATTTGCGAGGTTACCGACAATTATTACTCGTTCGGCATATCTGTCCGGCAGTAAATCTGTTCCGGACCGCAGGCTCGGTGCTATTATTTCGCGCAACTGATACATAAATTACCGTCCTATTAAAAACGTCCGCTCGTCTCGAATAAATAGCGAAAGGTATTCCATTCTTGAGCGCAGGTCGTGCACCAAATGGACTTGATCCTGTAAGTGTTCGGTACCAGAGCCTGCTTGCGATCATTGAATCGATCGCTTCTCACATGAACCTCACCGACCTATTCGAGCAACTGCCCGATCAATTGCGCGTCGTTGTGGACTTCGATGCAGTCGCGGTTGCGCTATATGACGAACAGAACGACACGATGCGTCTTTGCGTGTTCGAAACAAAAAAGTCCCTCATTGAAATTCCTGCGATAGGTGAAAGTGGACCAGTCGACGCCTCACCGGAAGGCACCGTGTGGCGAACCCAGCAAGCGATGTTGATCAGTCCAGTGACTGACGAAAAGCATTTTCCTGACTACATGGCAAAAGTTGCAGCTGAAGGGATCGAAACTCTCTACAGCATTCCGCTCACAGCTTCAGGCCGTCGTCTCGGTGCTATCTCGTTTGGGAGTTCCCGGAAACATGCGTACCCGGACGAGGATCGAGAATTTCTGGATCAAGTGGCAAAACAAGTAGCGGTAACGATCGACAGCGTCCTCAATCTTGAATCGGCTGCAAGCGAACGCGATCACAAGCAACTGCTGTTGGAGGTAGGAAAAGCGATCACTTCCAGTCTCGGCCTGGGAGATCTGTTGCGTGCAGTTTCTTCCTGCCTGCGGCAATTCATCAAGCACGACTTTGCTAGCGTTGTTTTGTGCGATGAAGAGAGTGGTCAGCTTCGTGTTCACGGTTTGGACACACCAGTTACAGGTCTCTTTGCGGAAGGCACGTTACTCCCAATTGAAGGAACACCCGTTGGGTTTGCAATCACAACACGCAAAACTTTATGGCGCGACAAGATTGATTTTGAAGAATTCTATGCACCACAGATGCGCATCGCTTATGGCGGTGGTTTGCGTAGTGGAGTTTGTGTACCTCTAATTTCACACGATCAAGTTTTGGGTGGTCTCAACGTTGGTAGCAATCGCGAGGCTGGCTTTAGCGCTGATGATGTGAAACTGCTGGAAGAAATCGCTGGACCGGTTGCCATTGCAGTAGAAAATGCACTGAACTTTCAACGAGCTTCCCACGAGCGCGATCGAAAGCAGCTACTACTCGAAGTCAGCAATGCAATCGTCACTGACCTCACTCCCAGTGTTCTTCTCCAAACTGTCTCTGGTTACCTGCGTCGATTCTTCAATCACGATTTTGCCAGCATCATTCTTAAGGACGAGCCATCCGGTAAGCTGCGCATCCATGCCCTCGATGCGGAGAACGCGGGAGCCCTTCAAGGTGAAGGTGCACTCCTGCCGTTCGCTGACACCCCCGTTTGGCTTGCCATCACTTCTCGACAGACGGTAAGACGCGATCGACTAGACATGGAGGAATTCAAATCTCCGTTAGTCAAACATTCATATGAGGTTGACGGTATCCGCTCGATTCTTTGTGTTCCTCTCATCTCGCAGGATCAAGTGCTCGGAACTTTGAATGTGGTAGCTCGACGTGAGGCCGCTTTCACGACGGCCGACGCTGAACTGCTTGAACAAATCGCCCATCCTGTCGCCATTGCCACTCAAAACTCACTCAACCTCGTACGTGCGGAGCTGGAGCGAGATCGCAAACGTCTTCTGCTGGACATCAACAATGCTGTAGTAACGAACCTGGATCTGAACGATCTGCTAAAAGCAATTTCAGGTTGCCTGGTCAAAATGTTTCATCACGATGCGGCCTCGCTGTCGCTGTACGAGCCAAAGTTGCATCAGTTCAGGATGCACACGTTCGATTTCAACTACCAGAGCACGTTACAAACAGGAACGTTATTCCCAGTCGAGGGAACACCCGCGGGTCGTGTGCTTGAAACACGGCAGACAGTTCGATTACCGCTGGTCACCAGTGAGGAGTTTCCCGCAGACATCGTCCGGCATGCTCTGGCCGAGGGCCTGCTATCGGCCTGCAGCATTCCACTGATCGTGCATGATGAGTTTCTCGGTGTTCTAGAGATCGCAAGCCGGCGCGAAAATGCTTTCACTGAATATGATGCCGGACTGCTTAAGCACATCGCGCGTCAAATCGCGATTGCCACACAGAACAGTTTGAACTTTGAACGTGCCAAGCGTGAACGAGAGCGCGTTCGACTCTTGTTGGAAATCAACAATGCCCTGGTTTCAAGCCTCGATCTGAATCAAGTCGTTAAAACTGTGTCGGCGACCTTGCGTGAAATCATGCCGCATGACGCCGCTGGTATCGCTCTCTACGATCCGGAGCAGCACGTGCTGCGCGAATATACGAACGTCACGTACAAAGACATGAATGCGTTCCATGAGGGCGACATCATCCCGATCGACGGAACACCTGCAGGCGACGTGTTTCTTTCCGGCGAACCCATGCTGATTAGACGACCTAACCTGGAGAAGTATCCTCAGGATCGTTTTTCCCAACTTCCACTTGAAGACAGTCCCAAGTCTGCATGCCTTGCACTTCTTCAGTCGCACGGTCGAAAACTGGGCATCGCCGGAGTAAGCAGCACACAAGAGGAGAGATTTACCGAGGAGGATGTGGAGTTCTTTAATCAGATTTCGGGCCAGATCGCGCTCGCAGTCGAAAATAGTTTGCAGTATCGCGAGATTGAAGAACTAAAGAACAAGCTGACGAGCGAGAAGTTGTACCTCGAGGAAGAGATTCGCACTGAACACAATTTTTCAGAGATCGTTGGCCAGAGTGCGGCGTTAAAGAAGATTCTGCAACAGGTAGCGACTGTTGCGCCGACAGATTCGGCCGTGTTGCTTTGCGGCGAAACGGGAACCGGCAAGGAGTTGATCGCGCGCGCGATTCACGATCTGAGTTCGCGCAAAGAACGTACGCTCGTCAAGTTGAATTGTGCGGCGATTCCGACCGGGCTCCTCGAGAGCGAACTGTTTGGACACGAAAAGGGAGCATTTACTGGTGCAATCGCCTCACGTATTGGGCGTTTTGAGCTTGCACACAAGGGAACACTGCTGCTTGACGAAATTGGAGAGATTCCTCTTGAGTTACAACCGAAACTGTTGCGGGTATTGCAGGAGCAGGAGTTCGAGAGGCTTGGGAGTTCTCGGACTGTAAAGACTGACGTTCGTTTGATTGCAGCAACGAATGTGGACTTACCACAAATGGTCGCTGACAAGAAGTTTCGCAGCGATCTCTATTACCGGCTAAATGTCTTTCCGATCATGATTCCACCTCTGCGTGAGCGGATCGACGATATTCCGCTCCTTGTTGGATACTTCACACAGAAACACTCACTGCGCATGAACAAGAAGATTCAAACTGTTGGCAAGGGTACCATCGACGCTCTTTGCGAGTATTCGTGGCCTGGTAATGTGCGAGAGTTGGAGAACTTCATTGAACGTGCTGTGATCCTTACAAGTGGACCAGAACTACAAGCGCCACTCGCAGAGTTAGGAGCATCGATTTCTGTGGTCGCAGCGAATGGCGACGAACCTTCATCGAGACCGGTCACGCTTGAGGACGCCGAACGAGTTCACATCGAAGCGACTTTAAAGCAAACTAAAGGCGTGATCGGTGGCAAAGGTGGTGCTGCCGAAATCCTGGGGTTACCTATCTCAACCTTACGCAATCGGATGAAAAAACTGGGCCTCAAGTAAGTCCAAGGTCCAAAGTCCAACGTCCAAAGTCCAAGCTGAAAAGTCCCGCAACTTAGTCTTGTTGACTCGTCACATCTATACCTGACTCTTTCAACGCCTTCAAAATTCGAACTCTGAAAGTTGAACTCTGATCAACTGTTGGAATTCGGACATCGTCGCCGATGCCGTATTTGGCATCCGATGCCGCCGGTGGCATCCGATGGTTGGTCCAACGGCCCTGAATCACTATCTGAATCCTTCCAATTCTTTTCCCTTTCTCACTGTCACACAACAACTTAGCCAGCTCATTCCATTTCGCTACGACTCTGGTTCCGTGGTTGCACTAGTGGTGTGCAGCGCTGACAAGCGACGAAAGAGAGAGACAAAAGAAACATGACAACACGCATTACAAAAATTGGAGACCGAGAGAGCAAACGTACGACGCTGCGAGTAGAAGGATCACTGCGGCTTGAAGACGCCCAGGTGCTTGAAAGCACATACAAGAAACTCCGAGCTGAAAAGTTGGAGAACGTGGCGATCGATCTTTCCGGTCTGAGCTTTCTGGATTCTGACAGCGCCTCGATCCTCTGTCGTCTTCGTGACCTGGGAGTTGAATTGATAGGTCTGCATTTCTATACGCAGCGACTTATCGAGCTGGCTGAGAACTCGGGCGAGTAACAAACAAGACGTTGAATAGAAGGAACAGTAATCATGCTTAAGGAAACTACTACCAAACTGAGAAGCGCGGCTTTCGCAATGGCCTTTCTAAGTTCATTTGCGCTGACTGTTTGCGCCCAAAGTTCTCAAGATGGCGCGGGGGCGCCTGCGACGGCGGAAGAGAAGGGACCTGCTGTGGTGTCACAACCAAAAACCGTCTCTTCCGTCGGCGCGGATTATGTCGCGCCAAAGAAAGCGCTGCCGTCCAGCAGTCGCGTCGGTGTTGACTCGACAGAGCCGTTGCCGCTGACGTTGAACGAAGCGATTCGTCTGGCACTCAACAACAACAACGACATCGCGATTTCGCAGATCGATGTTGAGATGAGCGAACACGACTTAAACGCCGCACGTGGCGCCTACGATCCCCGAATGAGTGCCGAGTCTTATTACCAGCGGAGCAAGTTCCCCTCGACATCCTTTTGGGGCGGGAGTAACAACGGTTCGATCACGACCAACGATCTGTCGAACAGTTTCGGGATCAGCGGGCTGTCTCCAAGAGGCGGTGGATCATATAAATTCGAGTTTTCTTCGAGCCGCCTCTCGAGTGACAACTTCTTCAACGATCTCAATCCGACGCACACAAGTGGTTTCAGTTTCAATTTCACACAACCGCTGATGCGTGGCCGTCGCATAGATGACAACCGGCGCAAGATTGAGATTGCCAAGAAAAACTTGTCGCTGACTGATGTTCAGTTTCGACAGCAGGCAACTGAAGTGATCACAAAAGTCGAACAGGCGTACTGGGATCTGGTGTTCGCTTTAAGAAATTACCAGGTGCAGTCGGAAGCTTCGGGCCAGGCACGTCAGCAAGTTGAAACGAATCGACGTCAGGTGAAGGAAGGTGTGCTGGCTCCGATTGACATCACCGAGGCGGAAGCCCAAGTCAAGATCTACGAACAGGATATCTACGTCGCGCAGGAGGAGATCACGAGAGCTGAAAATAATTTGAAGACATTGATGCTTGCGGATCGCACTGCTGACTTGTGGTCGCGCGCGCTGTTGCCGGTGACTCCGGTCGCGTTGGAAGCCCCAGGCCTGATGTTGTCGGAAGCGATCAACGCAGCAATGGAGAGTCGGTTAGAGCTGGCTGAACTTCGAACCGATGACGAGATAAATCAGATCGACCGCAGGTACTACCGTGACCAAATCAGACCACAAATGGACTTGACTGTCGGTTATAGCAGCGTTGGCTTGGCTGGCACTGCGACGAACCCTGACGACAATCCACTGCGTTCGAGCGTGAACTCGCTCGAACAACGCATCAACGATTTATCGACGCGCGCGGGATTGACACCGCTGCCATCGACTTCACTGACCGCTGCTCCGAGCAACTTGCAAGGTGGATATGGTCAGTCACTAGCGAACATGTTGGGTCAGAACAATCCGACTGTAACGGTAGGTGTAAGCATTTCGCTGCCTTTCCGGAATCGGACCGCAAAGGCTGAGCTTGCGAAGTCGGTTGCTGAAGGTCGTCGAATCGACACGTTGAAGGTAAAGGCTGAACAAATGATCGAAGCTGACGTGCGGAACACGATGCAGACCGTGCGCTCAGTTGAAGCTCGACTCGCAGCAGCAGCTGCGTCTCGTGAAGCTGCGGAACAGCAGTACACCAGTGAACAACGCAAATTCAAGGCGGGCATGTCGACGGTGTTCCTGGTGCTCCAGCGCCAGACAGATTTGACGAACGCACGAGGACGCGAACTGCAAACACAGACGGATTTGAACAAAGCGATCTCGGATTTGCAGCGCGCAATGGGCAATACGTTCCGCTATCGCAACGTTGCCGTAATCACAGGTCAACACAAGTTGCAGCAGATCGCTGACGCCGATACGAATACGAATTCCGAATCGTCCTCAGCGTCGACCGAAAAGAGTGCTGCTCGTCCAGTAAAGGGAAACTACTTGTTGGGAGCGCAGGCGTCCTCGCCTGCACACGTCAATCTAAGGCCATGATAGGGAACGCGAGCAGGCGAGGACGCCTGCGCTCCCAGCATAGAGAAGCTTTCTTGGGGAGTGCCGACCTTACATATCAGCTGATCGAAATCATGAAGGAGAGAGTTATGCCAGAGTCAAAAGAAAACAAAACCGCTGAAACGTCAAAAACTCCGTCCCGCAAGGTTTACATGATGCGTCGCGCAGTCGCGCTAGTGCTCATCGCCGGTGTGGCCGGGGGCGCAATATGGTTCTTCTTCTTGCGCTCGCCTAAAGCCGATCCGAATGTGGTCAAACTTAGCGGTCGAATTGAAGGTGATGATGCCGCAGTTTCCGCAAAGGTAGGTGGGCGGCTCAAGGAAATTACGGTCCGCGAAGGTGACCAGGTTAAAGCGGGGCAAGTCATTGCCTCAATCGACGACGAGCAGGTTCGAGCTCGCGAAGAGCAGGAACAGTCATTGGTTGAACAATCAGAAGCAAAGGTCGCGTGGGCCAAGCAGCAAATCGCTGTCCTGAACGCACAACTCGAGCAAAGCGACGTTGGAGTCGATCAGGCAAAGCTCGACGCGCAAGGACGTGTGAGCCAGGCTGAAGCTGATCTTGCAAAAGCCGAAGCGCAGCTGGTTCAGCACCAGGCCGAATTCAAACAAGCGCGCTATGACGAAGAGCGTTACACAACTCTTGCGACTACTGGTGATGTGCCCGAGAGGACTGGTAACCAGGCGCGTTCGACCTCAGAGTCTCAGGCGGCAGCAGTTCAGGCTGCGAAGCGACAAGTTGATGCCGCGCGCGCTGGCTTGATGGTTGCCAAAGCAAACCTTGCCAACGTTGCAATGCGTTCCTCGCAGTCCCTGGCCATTCGGCAACAGATCATTCAATCGCAGTCAGATATTGCGTCAGCTGAAGCTGAAACGGAAAAAGCGAGAGCACGCTTGAAAGAGGCCCAGGCAAATCGAAACGACTTGCAGATCATTGCGCCATTCGACGGAACTATAACAACTCGCTCAGCTGAACCCGGTGAAGTGGTCACGGCCGGAACTCCAGTAGTAACGATTGTGAATCTGAACACGGTTTACCTCCGAGGGTTCATTCCGGAAGGCGAAATCGGAAAAGTGCGCACGGGCCAGACCGCTCGCGTGTATCTCGACTCAGCGCCTAACAAAGCGTTGGAGGCAACTGTGATTCGGATTGATCCCGAGGCGTCGTTTACTCCTGAGAATACCTACTTCCGTGATGATCGGATTAAGCAGGTTGTTGGTGTGAAGTTGCAGATCAAGGCTGGGAATGGTTTTGCGAAGCCCGGGATGCCGGCCGATGGAGAAGTGGTTGTTAACTGACGCGACCTGAGATCTGAAATGTGTGATTCTCAGATCCCAAAAAGGAACGAACCATGAGCGCACTCGAAACATTAATGGAAACAAAGCCAATGAGCTCAACGGGCCAAGCAATGTCAACCGGTGTAGCTGCGACTAGCATGGACCACCTGCTTGCTACAGAACCGACTGAGGACCTCAATCGACCGACTGACGAGCAAACATCGACTAAGCAGGTAGCGATCAGCGTTCGTAACTTGCGTAAGAGCTACGGCGAGTTCGAAGCGGTCAAAGGCATCGATCTTGAGATTCCTGCGGGCGAGATCTTCGGACTGATTGGACCAGACGGAGCAGGCAAGACCTCGGTGTTTCAAATTCTTGGTGGCGTCATGCAACCGACTTCCGGTGTCGCCGATATGTACGGAAAGCCGGCGCGTGAAGCTCGATCATTCGTCGGTTATCTGACGCAGACGTTTAGTTTGTACCAGGACTTGAGCGTTGCAGAGAACCTGCGTTACCTCGGCGAACTCCGATTACTAACGCGTAAGCAAATTGAAGAACGCGGTCGCCGATATCTCGAGATGTTTGACATGGAGCGTTTTACCGATCGTCTAGCTGGGAGTCTCAGCGGTGGTATGAAGCAGAAATTGGCGCTCGCGTGTGCATTGATAGCTGAACCAAAAATCCTATTGCTGGATGAACCGACTACTGGTGTCGATCCGGTTTCGCGTCGTGAGTTCTGGGACGCGCTTGCCAAGCTTTCGAAAGAGGGAATGACGATGGTTGTCGCGACACCTTATCTCGATGAGGCTGAGCGATGTCATCGAGTCGCATTGATGCACGACGGAGTGATTCATGAAACGGGTACGCCTGCCGAGATTCGGAACAGTCAGGGCTTGAAACGTTTGGAGGTTAAGGCAAGCGACCTAGGTCGTGCAGAGGATGTGCTTCGAAAGAATGCTGCGATCGATGACGTTCAACGTTTTGGTGACCGACTCGACCTGATGGTCCGTGATGCGAGCCAGGGCGAAGCGAGCGCTCGTGAAACGCTTTCAAATGCCGGCATCGCAGTGCTTGGCGTCAAGCGAGGAGCTCCGACTCTGGAAAATGCTTTTGTGGCAACGCTACGCCAACTAAATGGCGAGGTCAGTACCCCCGAGTTTCCGCGTAGACGTGAATTTCGTCAGCGTTCAAAGGATGCGATCGCAATCGGTGCGCGTCACCTTTACAAGCGCTTTGGAAGATTCAACGCCGTTAAGGACATCAACATTGAAATTAAGTACGGCGAGATTTACGGATTACTTGGTGCGAACGGGGCTGGAAAGACGACAACAATCAAGATGCTTTGTGGATTGATTGCATCATCGAGCGGTGAAATGGAATTAGCTGGTGAGAAAGGCAGCCTGCGTTCGACTTTTGTACGACAACGAATTGGTTACATGTCCCAGAAGTTTTCGCTTTACGACGATCTGACCATTGAAGAAAACCTGGACTTCTTCGCCGGTGTGTACCGTGTGCCGTTTGCGGAACGCGAAGAGAAGAAGAAATGGGTACTGGAGGTCTCGGGCTTGGAAGGTCGTGGAAATCTGATGACGGGAAGCTTGCCTGGTGGATGGAAGCAGCGTGTTGCGTTTGGTGCTTCGGTGATGCACGAGCCGTCAGTGCTGTTTCTCGACGAGCCAACTTCAGGAGTTGATCCACTGGCAAGACGTGCCTTTTGGAAGATGATTAATAGTCTTGCCGATCGTGGAGTCGCTGTGCTGGTGACAACGCACTATCTGGAAGAGGCAGAGCAATGCAATCGCCTCGGCTTCATGGTGGCGGGCGAACTCGTCGCCGAGGGAACTCCTTCAAGCGTAAAGGCAGACCGCGGTGGTCACCTGCTCGAGTTGATCACGGACCAACCACAAGACGCGGCTGACCTGTTGAAACGTGATCGCGAGTCGTGGCGTGTCTCGCTGTTCGGAGATCGACTGCACGTGATTGTTGATGAAGATGTTGACACTGGAATCAGAGGTGTTAGCGAGCAGTTACAAGTTGCGAACATTCAGGTTTTGAAAGCCTATGAAGAGCCGTACTCGCTCGAAGATGTCTTTATAGCAATCGTCGAAAAGATGCGACGGAGGAACAACTGATGTCCGAGAAGCTTCAGTTTGTCGTCATATTTGTTATTGGGGTCTAGCCATTTGAATGGAATGCGTTGTTTAGCGTCTAAGACGAGCTAAAGCTTATCGGACAGAAAAGGATGAATAGTTGCTTTATGAAACGAGAACTTGAAAGTGGCAAGAAGCTGAAAATGTTCTTTGACGACCGGCTACCCGGAGCACTAGCGCTGTTAGTCCTAATGCTGATTTGTTCGGCGATCGCGCTTGCGATGGGACCAAGGCGATTTATCAAGACACTCGGAATGGCCGGCGTTCACGCACTAACTCTGACGCAGCAACCCTATCCAGTTGGGGGAGGATTCTGTGAGATCGTCGAACACCTGGAAAGAGCAACTGACGGCTAGTTCGGAAAGAGATTAGAGGAACATCATGAAAAAGATCATCGCTCAAGCAGGAAAAGAGTTGCGACAGTTCTCGCGCGACAAATTGACCGTAACGCTTGCACTCGTGCTGCCAATGATCCTGATGTGGCTGATCGGTACGTGCATTTCGTTAACGGTCCATGACCTGCCCGTCGCGATTAAAGACATGGATCAGACAGCACTGTCACGTCAGTATGTTGAGACTCTCGGGGCTTCAATCACGTTTCGCATTGTGCCCGCGGCCGCAACTGGACCAGTCGAAACGCCGTTGGACCAGGAACAAGCTCGTGCCGTGATTGTCATTCCCGAACACTTTGCCCGTGACTTGCAGCGAGGCCAGTCTCCGGATGTTCAGTGGCTGATTGACGGTACAGATGCAAACACTGCGAACATGATTCGAGGAGATGCAGCAGCTCTAACTCAGGCTTTCAACGCGCGTTACGTTGCGAATGCTGCGCCTGCGATCCAACCGAGAATTAGATACTGGTTCAACCCCGGTCAGGATTCTGACAAGTATATCGGTCCAGGAATCTTCGCCGTCGGTTTGGCACTGTTTCCGCCATTGTTAGTAGCGCTGGCGATGTCGCGCGAAGGTGAACAGAAAACGATCCTGCAAGTTTACGTGTCGAGCATAAAGGCGCACGAATACCTTTTCGGCAAGATTATCGCATACATGATAGTCGGAATTGCGCAGTGGCTGCTGACGTTTGCACTTGGAGTTTTCCTGTTTGGAATTTGGTTCAAGGGCGATCCGCTTCCCTTAATTGTCAGCTCGTTCGTTTACCTGTTTTGCACAGTGGCATTCGGGGCAATGATTGGCGCAACGATTCCAGACCAGGCAGCAGCGATTCAGGCAGTGCAGAATGTTTGTTTCCTGTTGTCGTACCTGTTGTCAGGGTTCGTCTTTCCGATATCAAACATTCCAGCGAGTATTCGTTGGATATCAAGCCTCGTGCCTGCTCGATACTTTGTCGAAATGTCGCGTGATGCGTTTGTGCGTGGAGGTGGTTGGAACGCTGTGTGGCACGTCCCTGTGATCCTGAGTTTGTTAAGCGCTGCTTTTTTCGTTCGCACATGGATCTTCATGCGCAAGATGCAAGTGGAGGCTTAGGTTTTCTTCGCGAACCCTAGCGTTCTCTGCTCTGCGGTTGAATTCCATCGCTCGAACAACAAAACCGACGAGATTCAAAGGACGCCGAGGAAACCCAGAGATTCCAAATGATCGAGAGGTGATTTATGAATTCGATACTCGAAAAAATTCTTAATTGGCGAATCTGGCCGCTGTTCAGGAAAGAGATGCAACAGATACGTCGCAACCACAAGCTCGTCGCGATGATGGTGATTCCGCCAACGTTGAATCTTGTGTTTCTCGGATTCGCGATGAATCCAGATGTAACTGATCTACGTCTGGGGGTGGTTGATGAGAGTCGTACCGCCGAAAGTCGAGAGGTGATTTCTGGATTCAGTCAAAGTCGCGCATTCAAGGTAACAGCCACATTTGATTCTCCTGAAGCGCTTGGTGATGCACTGAGCAGGAGTAAGTTGGATGCTGGACTGGTGATTGGTTCCGATTTCGCCACTCAACGTACTAAAGGCGCGACCGCCGAAATTCAGTTCCTGGTTGATGGTGTCGATTCGAACACGGCATCGATCGCTGGAGGGTACGCGACACGCATAGTCAATGCGATGAACGAGGACGTGAAGGTTATCAATCGATCGAATGTCCATCGTGCCCCCAACGGTGCACGCTCCCGTGTCTCTCTGCTCTACAACCCAGGGTTGAAGAACTCATGGTTCATCGTCACTGGAATGATCGGCGTGTTACTCGTGATGCTTGGAGTTGCTGTCGCGTCGTCGGCAATGGTGAAAGAAAAGGAGATGGGCACAGTCGAACAACTGCTGATGACTCCGGCTGACGGTGCCGAGATCATCACCGCGAAGATCGCTCCAATATTCCTGCTCTTGTCTTTGGATATTGGACTGTCAGTCGCGGTTGGTTATTTCGTTTTCGATTTGCCAGTGAGAGGCAGCTTGTTATTGTTGTACGGCGCGGGAATGCTGTGCGTGCTGTCGGGAATCGGCATCGGCACAATGATCGCAACATTCACTCGTTCGCAGCAGCAGGCACAGTTGCTCGGGTTCTTCGTGACGCCGCCGTTATCCATGCTTTCGGGTGCAACAACACCGCTTGAAGCAATCCCGCATTGGATGCAACCGATCACTTATTTGAATCCGGTTAGACATTTCGCTTCCATCGCACGCGGCGTAATGTTGAAGGGTGTCGGTGCAGAAGTTGTTTATCCGAATCTGCTGGCACTGTTGACGTTCACGATTGTTTTGATGGGAATCAGCGTGTGGCGTTTTCGTAAGCAATTGAATTGAATACGGCGCTAATCTGAATCTCTGCGTTTCCTCTGCGTCCTCTGGGCCTTTGCGGTTCATTGGTTCGTTACAGTCACCGCAGAGGCGCAGAGG
>PSRF01000092.1 GCA_003175865.1 Blastocatellia bacterium | reverse complement strand
CAGGTGTGAAATGAGGAGATCATGAGAAGTGTTCGACCAACCTTTCTGATCCTGTTGTTGATTTGTTCAGCCTACGCTCAACATACCTCACACCAAACGAAGGCAGATCCACCTAAAGCGATCGAGGGAATCATTCCCGGGATGGGAAATCTCCATCATCCGGTCTCTACTAAAAACCCCGAAGCCCAAAAGTTCTTCGACCAGGGCTTGAGTTTTCTCTACGCTTTCAACCACGATGAGTCGATCCGTTCATTCAAACGCGCTGCCGAACTCGATCCCCAACTTGCAATGGCGCATTGGGGAATCGCACTGGCTCTTGGTCCAAACATCAATCTCGATGTCGATCCCGAACGTGAGCAGGCGGCTTACAACGCAGTGCAAAAGGCGCTAGCACTATCGGCAAATGCCCCGGCTAACGAACGTGCGTACATCGCTGCACTAGCAAAGAGATATTCGAATGATCCGAAAGCCAACCTAAAGAAACTCGCAGTCGATTACAAGAACGCAATGGGTCAAATGGTCCAACAGTATCCTAAAGACCTCGATGCAGCGACACTTTACGCCGAAGCAGCGATGGATCTGCGACCGTGGCAACTCTGGTCTTTAGACGGAAAGCCTGCCGAAGGAACTGAAGAAATAATCACAGTTCTTGAGTCTGTGCTGAAGCGGAATCCAAATCACGTCGGAGCGATTCACTACTACATCCACGCTGTCGAAGCCTCACCGAATCCTGAACGAGCGTTGGTCTACGCACAAAGACTCGGCAATCTTATGCCCGCTGCGGGTCACATTGTTCACATGCCTGCTCACATTTTTGAGCGAACCGGCGACTTCGAGAATTCAGCTCGCAGCAACGAAGCCGCTGCGGCTGCGGACCGTGCTTACATGTTGATGCGTGGTCCGGAAGGTCTCTATCCGGTGATGTATTACAGTCACAATCTTCACTTCCTCGCAATCGCATACGGAATGCAGGGCCGCTTCAACGACGCGATCAAGGCCGCTCGCGCGTTGGAAGACAATGTCTCTCCTCATCTCAAAGAGATGCCAATGCTTGAGGGTTTCATGACTGTGACTCCTCTCTTGTTGGTAAAGTTCAATCGATGGGCAGACATTCAGACCCTTAAAGAACCTGATGAAGCCTGGACAGCGAGTCGAGCAATATTTCACTTTGCTCGCGGAGTAGCCTTTGCGAAGACAGGACAGTTCGCCGATGCGAAACGTGAATATGCGAGTCTCATGGAGGCAAACAACAAGGTCGCGCCCGATGCTGTAATTGGATTGAACACCGCGAGACAAGTACTCGACATTGCAGAGAGAGTTCTCGAGGGCAGAATCGCAGTGGCACTTTCAAAGCCTGACGAGGCGGAGAAGATCTTCGCTGGGGCTATCGCTGTGGAAGATCAGCTTAGATACGATGAACCAAAACCATGGTTCGCTCCTGTTCGAGAAACACTGGGCGCAACTCTCCTGCTCAATCATAACTATGCTGAGGCGGAAAAAGTCTTTCGTGCCGACCTGGAGCGCAACAAGGGCAACGGCCGATCGTTATTTGGCTTGCTGGAAGCGCTGAAGGCGCAAAAGAAAACGGCGGCAATGAAAGTAGTCAAACGACAATTCGACGCTGCCTGGAAGAATTCAGATACGAAGTTGTCGATTGGGGATTTGTAACATGCGTCCCTCGACACGAGCAGAACACGAGTTGTTGCTCTGTTGTGCTCGTACGGTTGCGTCAACAGCCCAACGCCAACGAATTCGAGAACTCGCGGAATCGCAGATTGACTGGGAATATTTCTTTCTTCTCGCACGCCGGCACGCCATACTTCCGCTTATCTATCGCCAGCTTCAAAAACACGCTTCTGATCTGGTCCCCACCGATCAACTGCAAAGATTGCGGAAGCACTACCAGGAAAATGGTGCGCGAAATCAGATCCTCACCTCAGAGTTACTTCGTCTGATCCAGATCTTCTCACACGCAGACATCGAGGCGATTCCATACAAGGGACCACTCCTCGCCCAGTACGCATACGGGGATCTCACGCTTCGTAGATTCGTCGATCTCGATGTAATGGTTCGTAGGGACGACGTTCAGAAAGCGCGCGAATTGTTATTGGCAGATGGCTACTTCGCCGCGAAATCAATGTCTGGCGCTCAGCAAGAGGTTCTGTTACGAACACAGCACAACATGCAGTTCACTCGCGATAATCGGCACTACATCGTCGAGCTGCATTGGGAAGTCGCTTCACACTTGTTTGCTTCGTCTGTTGATTCTGAAACTCTGTGGCGCAGTTTAGAGTCGACCGAACTCTGCGGCTCGACAATCAAAACGTTCTCAGCAGAAGACCTTTTATTTTCGCTTTGTATTCATGGCTCGCGTCATCTTTGGGAAAGACTTTCCTGGGTGTGTGATGTTGCGGAGTTAATTCAGAGGCATCGAGTCAATTGGAGTGCTCTGTTGCAACGTCTAAGGAAAACAGATACTGAGCGGATGTTCTATCTAGGGTTGTTACTTGCTGACGATCTGCTTGAATGCGATCTTCCTGACGAGATTCGAGCTGTCATCAAGAGTGATAAACAACTGGCGAAAGTAGCCGAACGGATTGCAGGACGACTCTTCGACGGCACGGTACATGTGCCCGCCACAACAAGTGAGATCTTCCGGTATAACTTTCAGGTACGAAAAAGCTGGAGAGCACGCGTGCGTTATTTTGTTTTCATGTTACGACCTACGGACGGTGACTTAAGTACAGTGTCACTTCCGCAGGGTCTTGGTTTTGCCTACTACTTGATGCGTCCCTTCCGACTTTTGAGCAAGCATTCGTGATACGACTCATTTCTGAGAAAACAGAAATTTGACGGATTTGGAGCGACGTGCTAGTTTCAGCCGTCTCGTGTGGCACAGGTCAGTCGCCAAGAAACACGCCCTTCAACCGGATAAGGAAAATCTAAACTTGATACGAGCTTTTATCTGCGCGCGTTTTTGCCGCGAAGTTTTGAGTGCGTTCATAGTAAGTCTGCTGCTCTTCCCCGTCGTTTCCGCGCAACAGTCCCAGGCCAACACTGAAGCTGCAAAAGAATCAGGCAATAAGTCTCAAGCTTCATCTGCAAATGCTAAACCTTCATTTACCTTGACCGTTAAAGCGAAACCTATTCTCAATATCTCGTTGAAGGCGGAGAAGGCAAACCTTTCAGAGGTTGCGGAGTCGTTGTCAAAGCAATTGAAAACGACTGTGATGGTGGCGCCCGTTCTGGCGAAACAATTAATCACCATCGAATACAGCGAGCTCACTTTGGAACCGGCAATGCAGTTGATGGCGCCCGAAGTCTATATCGATTATCAATTCAACACTTCGTCGACCGGGCCGGTAAAAACGCTGGGTATCTTCTTTTATCCTGTTGATGGAGAACCGTCGGATACTGCTGTCGCCGGTGGCAGTACGCAATCGCTCCTGATCGAAGGCGATACCGAGGATGGCGTTGAGCCAACCACTGACGAACAGAGGAAACGCCTTGAGGAACAGCCTCTACGTGTTCAATTCAAAGACAACAGCCTCAGCATCAAGGCGAAAAAACAGCCGTTATCTTTGGTTTTGTTGAAGATTGGAGAGGAACTCGGTATTCCGGTTGATATCGAGTCTGAATCTACAGACATAGTCGACACCGAGATTAACAAACTTCCCGTGGAAGAGGCGCTACGTCATCTTTCACCGAAGATCACAGTTTTCATGCGCGCAGATTTGCAACGAGCAGAAAGAAGAGCTCTTCGGCTAGTATTGGGCGAGCCGTCCAAGAACAAACCGCAGAGCTTCTAGGCCCTGCGCAACAGGTCCGACGGAAGGGTGGTCCAAATTTGTTGTTGCCACGTTTCATTTCAGAACTTAATATAACCACCCAATGACCCCAGGAGGCGCAAAACTTTGTCCACAAAAAATGAAATTCTTAAGTCAGAGCAATCAATAACGCAGTCAGAAACCGAAGAAGCAATAGGAGCGGCAAAGAAGCCGTTTGTTGAGCCTACAATATCCGTTCCTGTTGATGTCTTAGAGGCAACAACCTTCTTTCAGGCAGCAAGTAGCGGCTCGACAAACTAGGCGCTTTCCGGTTGCATGAAAGCTGTTAGAGATTTGGACCGACCGGCAAACCGTCGTTGTTATACGGTTGCCGGTCGGTTTGTTTTTGTTGACAGTGATGAATCAGTTTTGTCTGGCCTATTGGAACAGTTGTTTGCCGGTTGGCTTTTGGCAAGAGTCGAGTCAACCAATCAACGCCCTGACGTCCTGATCAGTTGCCGTTGTACTCGACAGCCCCCTGAAGTTCCGTTTGGTCTCGATGAGTTTGAGATTGCAGAACAGGCGCGTTGCTATCCTGTTAAGGAGGGCTTTTATCTCGATCTCGGAAACTCACTTCTTCAGCTGTCATCCTCAGCTCCAGTTAAGATCGAGATTTGGTTCAGACAAATTCCGGAAACTGTTAATGCTAGTCTTGCGAGGGCCGTCTCGTTTGCTGTGTGTGCTGGACTACGACGTCACGGGGTGTTTGACGTTCATGGTGCAGGCGTGCTCGCTCCAGGTTCGTCGTCAGGTGTTTTGATAATTGGCCCATCCGGTAGTGGAAAATCGACTCTAACTACACAGCTAGTCGCCGCAGGCTGGGGGTACCTGTCCGATGACGAGATTTTATTGAGCATCGAAGATGATCAGGTCCTCGCGCGTGGATTCAGAAGCTTTTTTGCGTTATCAACTGATGCAATGATTGCGACGGGTCTTGCAGAGTTGGAGGGAGCGGCAGCGATTCAGCCTGCTGCTCTAAAAGCTTGCTTCGAGCCACGGTCTATATTCGCCTCGGAACAGGCGCACACTGCTGCAGCTCGTTTTCTTTTCTTTACAAGTGTTGCCCATAAGGCACAAACTCACCTCACTGAACTGACGAAAACCGAATCGATGATCCGTTTGCTACGTGCGTGTCCGTGGGCCACTTACGACAGAGACATCGCAGCTGACAATCTACAAGTTCTGTCACGACTTGCGCACCAATGCAGATCATTCGATCTCGAAGCCGGAAGTGATTTACTTGTTCCACGTTGCGCCGACTTGCTGTTTCGCCCTTACATCGAAAGTCCATGATTCACTCTGAAACAGCCTTCACTAACGATTACGGACCTCAACGCCTCACTATCGAACTCGTCAACATCTGCAACCTGCACTGTAGCTACTGTTTTCGCGCCGAAGACGCTCTGTACAATTCAAAACCAGAATTCCTTTCCGTCCCAGTGCTAAGGAAAGTTTTGTCTGATGCGAAGCGGGTTGCTGGTACAACACGTGTCATTTTTACAGGTGGGGAACCGACTCTGCATCCAGAATTTGAGACCGTACTATCGGCTGTTGCTGAGTCAGGTATGAAGTCCAGTTTTGTGACGAATGGTTGGCATTTCGAAAGAGTGTGGCCGGCTATTGCGGCTCATCGTGATTCCGTGACCCATGTCGCATTCAGTTTGGACGGGATCACGCGTGAGGAAAATGATCGCTGGCGAGGTGGCGGTTCGTTTGATCGACTGGTACGCGCGTTTGCGCGTTGTCATTTCTCGAGCTTGCCCTTTGCAATCAAGGTCGTGGTTCGTCGCGACAACTCTGACCAACTGGAACAGATCGCGATTTTCGCGGCTCGCATGGGGGCAAATGCACTTCACTTTGTTCACACGATGCCAACTTCCGCTGAAATAGACAACACTTCTCTAGCTCTTGACGAGCGCAGACTTGTCGAAGAAGAAGTCGCTGTATTGTCGCGGATCTTCAAGATGAACGTCGCGATTGACGTCGGGTACTACAACATCGATGCGCAACCTCCGTGTTCCCCTTTGGCCGGAACGAGTATGAATATCGACTATCGAGGACGTCTCTCGCTTTGCTGCAATTTGTCGGGCTTTCGAAATGGCACTGATGAGACAGATGTTGTTGCGGATTTGAATGTTGAGCCGTTCGTTGAAGCCCACCAAAAAATGCAGGACCTGTCGTTAGCCCAACATCAAAAGCGGATCAACAGACTTGCGACGATGCAAGCGGAGGGTGTTACTCCAGATCTCTTCACCGGGTCTCCGTGTCTCTTTTGTTTGCATTCGTTCACCAAGGTTCCCTGGCACAATTCGACAGATACTGAGGAACCAGGAATCCGCAGCTTGCCTGTCTTCAACAGTATTCACTGAAATCATGGTTGACGTTCAAAACCTAAAGGGATGGGTGCCCATTGATGCCGTGGTGTCGGAAGGGCGGCCTGGCTTGTTATGGATGAACGCGAATGGTGAAGAGTTTTCCGAACCTTTTTTTCAGCAAACCGTCGAACGTCTTCGCACGAAACAGCCCAAGCCTATTGAATGGTTCAGCGATTTTGATGCAGCCCTGCAACTTGAAAAACTAGCAGAAACTATCAAGCCAGATGGGTTTATTTTTCATTCATCGCGGTGCGGTTCAACCCTAATTTCGAATGCACTCCGTTGCATCAAAGACGCAATCGTTGTGTCTGAAGCGAGTGCAATCGACAAGTTGGTGGTTCGCCTTATGACAGATGCAGGTAAGGAGAGTATTTATTCAGTCATTCTTCGAGCTGTTGTTAGTGCTTTTGGTCAAAGACGAACAGGCGACGAGCGACGTCTGTTTGTGAAGTGGTCCTGTTGTAGTACAAGTCAGGTGCAACGCATTCGCCGTATATGGCCTAATGTCCCGTGCGTATTTCTCTATCGCGATCCGGTTGAAACTGCAGTGTCAAACCTGACAACAAAACCGGAGTGGCTTTTGGATCCCGACCGACGCGTGCTTGCAGCGATCATAGGTGTTTCCATCGACACGATTCGAACGATGTCAGATGAGGAACTTTGTGTAAGATCCATCGCAAGTTTCTATTCGGCGGCGCAACAGCTTGCTAACGACCGATCGCTGTTGCTTAATTACCGCCGGTTATCGACATCAAGAATTCTCAGCGCGTTAGAATTTTTCAACGTCGAAGCGTCTCGAGAAGAAGCTGACGCGATACAAAGAGCTACGGCAGTTTACTCAAAGGATGCTTCACAATCACTATCGTTCGTAAATGACTCAGATATGAAGCGCAGGTCTGCCACAAAACTTGTTAGGGATCTAGTGGAACAATGGGCCGTTCGCGCCTATGACGTTCTCGAACAAACAGAGGCGCAGGTTGATAAAGGTTGGTAAATTAAAGTGAATTCAACAAGTATTCTTCCCGGCAAGCACATAGTGTTCACTGACTTCGATGGTACGGAAGGCATTCTTGTCGATCTGAACACAAAGAAGTACTACCAGTTAAACGAAACTGCAATGCTGGTTTGGAAAGGATTGGAACAGGGCAAGACAGTGGACGAAATCGTCGGGCAGGTTACGACGGAATATGAAATAAGCCTCGACCACGCGAAGCGCAGTGTCGAAAAACTGCTGGGAAACTTTCAATCCTACAAACTCGTCACATCTGAATAGCTTGTGGCTTCTCAGTCCGAACAACATCATACTTCTGAGTTTCGTTTCATTGTTCAGTACGCAGTCTTAACGGTGGCCATCTTCCTCCCGTTGCTAGTAGCGTTTGTGCGTGTGACGAACACTTATCCCGTTGCAGTTTGGAACATGATGCAGGCTGGTGGGGAACTTCAACGCAGTCGCACGTACTTCATCCTGCGAGGCGAGACAGTCGGCGGTAACACTGTCGATATTCGAGGCGCAAAGCTGACGAATGCCCTGTACGGACGTACATGGGGGTTGGTCGCTGCGACGGCGAACAACGACAACTTCAAACTCTCGACTCTTCACCCAGATAACGAGCACCTGCTTTTGCAGGTCGGCGGGCTCGATGCGCTTCCAGCCGGCGCACGTATGTCAGATCTCCTTCAGGCGTGGGGCCAGATATACAACGAGCGCCAACCGGCAGACTCGCCAAACCGTCTGCGCGCAATTCGGCTTGATATGTATCGCTGGGAAAGTGGCGATTACAACCGCTTCGACAAATTCATAGAATCGTGGCGCAAAGAATTGTAAACCGCATCGTGCCTGGGAGTGCGTTGTCGCTTGGCATCATGCGTTCCGTCATGCACGGCGCTTTCCTGATCACGATTCTTGTCACCTCCTTTTCAGATCTCGGTCAGTTACCTACGACAATTCTTCGTCCAGTGGGGGCCATGAAGTTATTGCCCTGGAGTTTTTATGACCAGTTATTGAACCCAGCTACCATGACCGTTCTCAAGTGGGTCATGATTCTCTCGTTGCTGCTAAGCACGGCTGGTTATCTGACTTCGTTAACTACGAAGGTTTCTTTCCTGTTTGTAGTCTTCTATGAAGGATTGGTGCGAAGTTTTGGCCACTTTAATCACGATGAGATGATCGGAGTCTACTTTTTATGCGTGCTTGCGTTTAGTCCGTGCGGTGACTCGTTTTCACTCGATAGATGGTCCGAAAGAAAATCCCCAAAGTCATCGTCATTTGTTTATTCATATCCGATCTTGTTAATGCAGCTTCTCCTGGCCTGGGCTTACTTCAGTTCTGCACTCGTGAAGTTACGTGTGGCCGGCCTCAAATACTTCGCAGTGGACAACCTACCGACGCTGGCGATTTATCACTCACTCGACAACTTGCATGACACAAACTTCCGTTTGGCCTTCCTGCTGCCGCAAGTGCGTTGGCTTCTACCGTACATTGTTGGTGTTGTTCTGTTGTGGGAGCTGCTCTTTCCGTTAACAGTTCTCTTTCGACGAATTCGTTGGTGGATTCTTGGGTTCGGAGTTGTCTTTCATCTCACAACTTTGCCGGTGATGAATGTGTTCTTTCCATACTTCCTGATTTCCTACCTGGTGTTTGTCAACTGGGATCGAGTCGCTGCGAAGCTAAGACAATCAGTTCAACCTGTCGAGACACGCGATCGTTAAACACTTTGCGTACATATCGTTAAAAAAATTTTCGTTGACTCGATTGATTTCAAAATGTTAGCGTTTTTAGCCCACAGTGGGCCAGCCCGGTTGGACCAACCTAAGGAGAAAAAACATGCAACAAACAGTTCGACCCTCGGCCAGTCTTATAGCTGGAGTTGCGATTATTTTGATCTTTTCAGCTGCTGGCTTCGCACGTAACGGCAGCTTCCAGGAACAGAATGGAAGTAATGGAAGTAATGCTGACAGGACAGCAACAAAGACGAAGCGGGGTTCAAAAAGGCGAAAGAAGAACAACTCTAATACCAATTTTCCGTACGTCATATTGAGTGCACCGACGCAGAGCAGCCCAGCTACTGCGACGGCTCCAACCACTCCAGTCATCATGGAATCAGTGGATGTAGCTCCCACAACCCCAGTTGAAACACCAAAAAATTCATCAAGAGCCACAAAAGTAATCGGGGTTCATACTTTGCCTGCTACTGTACCGGGACCTAGTGGCCCATCTCCGAGTGGACTGATTATCTCCGAGTTTCGGCTGCGGGGCCCGAGCGGAATGAACGATGAATTCATTGAAATCTATAACAATAGTGGTGCCGATCACACTGTGGCAGGAGGGGGTACAGGCTATGCGATAGCCGCTTCTGACGGTGCTGCCCGTTGTGTCATTCCTAACGGCACTGTAATTCCAAATAGAGGACATTACCTGTGCGTCAACAGCCTTGCGTACAGCCTTGCCTCTTATCCCGCTGGAAACGGTACAACTGCCACCGGCGACGCGACATATACAACAGACATTCCGGATAACGCCGGCATTGCCATCTTTAATACCTCCATCGCCGCTAATTTTAACTTGGCGAATAGAATGGATGCCGTCGGTTCCACTTCCGAAGCCAATACCCTCTACAAGGAGGGAACGGGCTATCCGGCGTTGACACCCTTTTCCATCGATTACTCATTCTATCGAGATACCTGTGGGAAAGGTGGTTCTATCACGACATTCGGGCAATGTACGATAAGCACTCCGAAAGATACAAACAACAACGCCGCGGACTTCATTTTTGTCGATACGAATGGCACCTCAGCAGGTGCTGGTCAGCGCTTGGGCGCACCGGGGCCGGAGAACCTGTCGTCTCCTATCCAGCGTAACCCTTCATTTGCCGTTAACCTGTTGGATACTTGTGTTGCTGCTGCAAGCCCACCGAATCGCGTTCGCGATTTCACTTCAGATCCACCCAATAATTCAACATTCGGTACGCTGGATATTCGCAGAACAGTCACAAATAACACTGGCGGTAACGTGACGCGCCTCCGATGGCGTGTAATCGATCTGACTACCTTCCCTGCGCCAAGTGGCATTGCCGATTTACGACCACGAACTTCGACTGCAGTGGTCGTTACAGTTGATCGACCGCCGTGTGGATCGGGGACGAGCAACATCACAGTTCAAGGTACGACTCTTGAGCAACCTCCCAGCCAGCCAAACGGTGGAGGTTTCAACTCATCGATGTCCTCCGGCACCGTAACGTTAGGGACGCCACTTGCCAATGGTGCATCGCTCGACGTTCGATTTTTGCTTGGAATTCAACAGACCGGTAGCTTCAAGTTTTATATAAATGTCGAGTCGCTACCATAATTGAACTTGGCAAACAGTAATCTGACGAGGAGAGGCCGCACGTCGCCTCTCCTTTTTTGTGCGGCTATTACAGAACCCGGAGCGGTAGCGACCGGTAGGAGCACTCAACTTGAACGAAACTTAAACGTTGTGCTACCCGTCGCTACCGCTCCGGTTCTCTAACTCAAAAGCGGCGAACGTCAGAAAAAAGAAAACGTTGACTGCCTCTACAGCCGGTGTTAGTTTTCAAAACAGCAAGGTCAGGTTGTCATCGAGCGCCCCACTATTTTTGCAGATAAAAGCAGGAGAACATGATGCGCAAGTCAGCGAGGCTCGCGAACTGTGTTTGTATGTTGCTCGCCGCCATAATGGTGCTTTCACCAGTTGCAGTATTTGCAAATAACAACTCCTCACGAGCACAAATTGATTCAAACCGAAACATCAAGTCGCGCCGCTCAAAAAAACCGAAGAAGAAAAAACAGAACACTTCCGCCCCAACACTCGTCTTGGCGCCTTTCACGACGCCTGATCCCGCAACAGCGGTTGCTAGACCAACACAAATCACGGCACCCGCCCGGCCCAGATCCAGAGCCGCAAGAACTCCCAGCGTTCATATAATGCCGGAGTTGCGTCAAGTAGCACCGCTTTCGTCGTTTTCGAACCCTTCATCTATTCAGATGGATCCGGTCAATACATCGGATCCACAACCTGCATTGCCATATCCGGTAGAAATTGATGTGTTCGGATTAACCGGTAGCGTTGACACAGTTACTGTGACTATTAACAATCTAACTCATGACAATGTCGACGATCTCGACATGTTGTTGGTTGCGCCATCAGGTCAGGCTTTTCACTTCTGGTCTGATGTTGGGGGCGCTAACGCAGTTTCCGACCTGACGATCACCGTGTCAGACAGCGGTGCCACGCCGCTTCCAGATGATGGACCACTCACGAGTGGTACCTATCAACCATTCAACGCCGATACAAACCAGGATACGTTTCCGAGTCCTGCACCAGCGTCCTTTAGTGAACCTGCCCCGGCGGGTGCCGCTACATTCACAAGCGTTTTTCATGGATTAACTGCTGCACAAGCGAATGGAACGTGGAATCTGTACATCACCGACGACACTGACGGCAACGGAGGTATTATCGCCGGCGGCGTCTCACTCGATATCACGGAATTCAATCCACCAACAACAACGGGTCAGCTAATCATTTCTGAGTTTCGTTTGCGCGGCCCGAACGGCGCGAGTGACGAGTTCGTCGAGTTCTATAACACGACTGGATCTCCTTTGACTGTTGAGGCTGCAGATGCGTCTTCCGGTTTAGCCCTCGCAGCATCTGATGGTGTTATTCGTTGTGTCGTACCGAACGGCACCGTCATACCCACTGCTGGTCATTACTTGTGTGTGAACTCAGTTGGTTACGCTTACGACGCCTACCCAGCTGGTGACGGGACAACAGCGACTGGCGACGCGACTTATACCACCGACATTCCCGATAACGCTGGTATAGCTCTCTTCAACAACTCCACTGGAGGCGCCAGTTTCACTCTAGCGAATCGACTCGACGCCGTTGGTTCAACGAGCGAAGCGAACACGCTGTACAAAGAGGGCACAGGTTATCCAGCCCTGACGCCGCTCTCAATCAATTATTCGTTCTATCGCGATATGTGTGGCAAGGGTGGATCGATTACAACGATGGGGCAGTGTCCCAATGGCGGTGCGGTTCAGGACACTAACAACAACGCTGCTGACTTTATCTTTGTCGATACGATTGGAACTTCAGCTGGAGCGGGACAGCGTTTAGGTGCGCCCGGTCCAGAAAATCTGACGAGTCCAACCCAACATAACTCGAGTGTGCCTGCTTCGCTTGTAGTG
>PSRF01000122.1 GCA_003175865.1 Blastocatellia bacterium | reverse complement strand
GATCGTGGCATCAAGGCGGTGTCATTCGATTTTGGTTCCTCGTCTCCCACACTCATCATAAAAACTGCTACCGGGGAATCCAGGACGCCGATTGGAATTAACACCTGGTCTAAAAGTCATGGATCATTTACGAACGGACTAGATCGAGCACTCAGTGTTCCAGAGAATCCAATGGTCGCAGCCAGTGGGGCGTGGACGGACGAAAACACATTCACAGTGAAAACTGTTCTCTTTCAAACACCTTACTACTCAACCGTCACTTTTAAATTCGAAGGAGATCGAGTGCTGATCGATTCAGAACATAATGTCTCCTTTGGACCAACTAAGCTCGGCCAGTTGGTAGGTCAGGCACGCACAACTGAATAAAAGACAATGCCGCTCAATCGGCGTAATCTATAAATCATGGACACGAAATTCGTTCCAGCTGTCGCCGCAGTTCGCGCTGGCGATCTCGAGAGGTTCAAAGCTCTAGTCACCGAGGATCCTTCGCTTGCCACGTCCCGATCCTCGAAGAGCCATCCGACTTTGCTTCAGTGTGTTGCGTTAGATGGCAAGGGTCGACCAGGCAACGTAGAGATGGCACGAGTGTTGGTTGAGGCGGGCGCTGAGATTAATGAGCCACTGATTGCTTCTGCAAGCATCGATAATCGTGCAGTGGCAGAGCTTCTGCTGAATTGCGGCGCAGCAATTAATGGTACTGTTGATTGGTCGCCGATTGAGGAAGCACTCTACTGGAACAGCCGCGACGTACTCGCCTTGTTGCTCGACCGAGGAGCGGCTGTTCAAAACCTGCGAACTGCCGCAGGACTTGGTCGCACCGATCTAATCGAAGCGTACTTCAATGCTGACGGTACCTTAAAGCCCGACGCCGGAAAGATTAGTTGGCCTTGGCGCGGACTTGAAACAATCCTTCAGTCGAATCACAATGAAGAAGGCAAACGCAAACTTGCGGCGGTAATCAATTCCTGGTCACAGGATCAGCAAGGCATCGTCAACAACGCATTCGTCTATGCGTGCATGCATGGACACATCGAAGCGGCAAAGTTGCTTTTGGAACGTGACGCTGAAATTAACGTGGTTCCCGGAGGCTTTGATTACGCGGGCACTGGCTTACATTACGCTGCACTTAATGGACACGGATCAATGGTTGAATTCCTCCTTGAGAACGGCGCAAATCCTAAGATCAAAGATACAAAGGTCAGCGCAACAGCAGCTGGTTGGGCTAATCATGGTGGGCATCCCGTGGTTCGCGATTTCTTGCTTTCGAAAGAAGAGAACTCCTGATCGACAGCGGCAGTGAAACAAATAGACCTCAGGCCTGCTCCATTTTTTTGAGTTTCAATCCAAATTTTTGTTGCCTCAGTCATCCCGCCTCTATATACTGCGCCCACTTCAAACGGTTCCCTTCGTTTCTGTTTCTTAACAACTTAGCGCAACGATTTACGAGGAGGTCACGTGCGACGCTTTGCTCCCCCGCTCTTCGCGCAACTTTTCTGTATCTTTGCGATCCTTCTGTCAAGATTAACGTGTGCCGGGCAAACTCCTAAGCCGTCTGCAAGCCAGGTAGATATTCAATACCGTGAGTGGGCTCTCGAAAACGTACGACGAGATGTAACTCAGCCATCTACTCGCGAACAACTTGTGGCACAAGTTGCACTGAAGCAGGACTTCCGTGATCTGCAAATAACTAACAATGAATTGATGAAACGGAGATTCGAAAACCCAACGCCGGAACTTACTCGCAAAGAAATCAGGTCGAGCTTAGAGAAAATTAAGTCGCTGGCGAAGAGGTTGAAGGCTAATCTTGCGTTGCCCTCATCTCCTGATGAAAAGGCGGCCGCCAAATCAAAACCGACTTACAACGTCACGCTGTCTCCAGGTTTGTTAATGCTCGACAAAGTGGTGATGCACTTTGTAGACAATCCAATGTTTCAACAGCCACAGGTTTTAGATTCCGTATTGGCGCTGCAAGCAGGAAGGGATGTCAACGAGATCGTGCACCTGACAGACTTCCTCCGCGAACTGACGAAGGAAAACTCCAGCGGAGCTCGCCGATAAGGGAGTTTAGGATGCGGGCTTCTTGCCATACCGCATGAGGATCATGCGCACATAATTCCGTGTCTCACTGTAAGGCGGGATTGCGTTGCCGTACTTCATAACCGCACCTTCACCGGCGTTGTAACCTGCGAGCGCGAGATCAACTCTGCCGTTGAACATCTTCAAGAGGTCCTTCAAGTATCGCGTGCCGCCCATGATGCTCTGCGCAACATCGTAAGGATTCGTCACGCCATAACGAGCGGCGGTGTCCGGCATCAGTTGCATCAGTCCCATCGCACCTTTGTTACTAATTGCAGCGGCGCTGAACTTCGACTCCTGCGACATGGTGCAGTAGATCAAATACGGGTCAACGCCATAAAGTTTGCCGTAGTAACGAATCAGACCGTCAATTTTGCCATTGCCTGTAGACCATGTGGCATCTGACGAGGTTGGATCGATTAAGCCGTTTGGAGTGAGTACAGGGGCCGGCTGATTTGCCGCTGCGATCTGTTTGGCGACATCGTCGACTTTGGCGCGAGCGTCGGCCAGTGCTTTTTCACTCTTCTCGAGTTCAACGCGCGAGATAATCCCGTCTTTGTAAAGATCTTGTGACTGCTGATATTGCTTTTCGAGCTTTTGCACGTCCTCCTGGTAGAGATCTGAGAGCGAACTCAAACTGTTTTTCAGATCACTCTTGGCGTCGGATACTGTTTGAGGATTTGGTTGAGTTGATGGATTTTGGGCCTGAACCGAGGCGGCCGAAAATGATGCAGTCACGAAAAAGCCGAGCAAAAGCGCGGCCTTATGAAAACGAGCAAGAATTTCCTTTAAAACCAAACACCAGACCTCCGTAATAGCGTAGACACCGAAAATGACCGGTCGGTTACGATGTCTCGTACGTAAATCCGGTTGCCGCAAGTTCCACAGAATATGGCCAGGGAATCAGAAAAGGAGCGAAACGATTGAAGTCCCTTCCTTTTCATGAAAGAGACTAGTCGCCTCGCTCCTGTTCTGATCCTGACTTTCAGGATGGCAGCTGAAGCACAAATCCAACTCTTTTGTCACTCGAACCCGCGACGCGACTCTCACCAAATAACAGAGTTATCGACTCACCATCTTTCCGGACAAACTGCTGCTTTTGTGGCTTTGCGATCTGAGGTTCCTCTATCATTTTAGAGATGACTGTTTCCTGTTCCGTGATTCGATCCCACTGGATACCGCCCCGGGCCAGGTCTTCTTGTGAGTAGCCCAACAATTTTAAAAACGCGTAATTTGCCTCCGTAACATCACCTTCGTTGTCCCAGAACACGATACCAATGATGTCGCTGTCGTAAAAACTACGGAAGCGAGACTCACTCGCCACTAATGCGCGCTCGGTTCGTCTGCCATCTGCCAACTCCTGTTGCAACGTTAGAACTGTGTCCGACAGCTCTCTAGTTTGTTCACGAACGCGCTGCTCGAGAAGTACATTGCTGTCAAGAAGCACTTTCCCTTCCTGCTCCAGTTCCGACGCACGCAAACTAGTGTCGTAGGTTCTCTGTTGCAGTGAACGTCGTTTCGTAACAGCAGCGGTCGCATCCAGGAACAAGATCCAAGTTTCTTTCTCGCGACGAAATAGGTAAACGTCAGCGTAGACTCCCGGCTGTGTTTCAACGTTTGGAAGAAAAACGTTTCCAGATTCCAGCGGCAGAATTCCAACCAGGAAGAGTAGCCGTTCTTCTACCGACATGTTTTCGTGAAGGCCTGAGATTCCATATGACTCGAGTTCGCCGCCCCACTCGTACAGACCATCATTTTCTGCGATGCGCAAATATCCCGGTGCGAGAGTATCGTCAGTGAGAACTTGTATAAATTCACGAACGGGCGGCGGAAGGTTAGCCATTGTGGTCCTCCATCATCGATTGGGCCAGTCTCAAAAAGGCTTCTTCGACACCCTGACCACTCTTAGCGCTGGTTGTTAGAACGGTCCAACTCTTCTGGCGCAACGCATCCATCTCTCGTTCCTGAATCTGCCATGACTGCGTTAGATCAGCTTTATTCAGTAACAGCAGGAACGGCACAGTACCGACAGCTTCCTCGGCCCGCGTTTGCAGGGACAGTGCTTTGTATAGCGTGTCAGACCTCGTTCCATCTGCCACAAGCAAATAACCAGACGCGCCTCGCAGATACGACTTACGCAAATCGTGTTCGGATTCTGCTCCTTCAATGTCCCAGAGAAGCAGCGTGGCTTCACCCGCTGGAGTATTAACGACCTTCTTGTCAACCTTCACACCAACCGTGGTGTGGTACTTGTCCGAGTAGATGCTCTCCACAAAGCGACGTACTAAACTTGTCTTGCCAACCGCAAAACTACCAATCATGCAAACCTTCTTCTGGATCATCAGACCGCCTCTCTATTGAGCATCGGTGGCAATAACTTTGAACGTGACACTTCGGTTTGTCGCTCGATCGGCTTCCGTCACTTCATTTCGCAGCTGTTCTTTCGAAGCTACAGCTCTCACAGTTACGTTAGTCCATCGAGGTAAGCGCCCTTGTAATTCTGAAGCGACAGTTTGTGCGCGTTCAGCAGCCAACGTTGCGTTCCGCTCTTCAGTTCCACTCTCGTCAGTATGACCGTAGATCTCGAGCGTAACATTCTTCTGCATCGCCTCGGCTTGAGCCTGCAATCGCTCGATGTCGTGGACTAGAGCATCAAACTTTTCTGACTGGCCAGGAACCAATTCGGCACTATCGAGCACAAACATCAACAAAGGATCTTCGACACGATTCAGATCGAGCAGCCGGTCGTCACGAAATCCATTTACTCCTGGAAGGAAGCGACTTCCACGACGCGCTTCAATTACCCAGTCGTGCGAAGCAAAACCTTCTGCATTCAACACACCGTCTTTCAAACTAAGCTTCACCGTATTGGGCGTATTCAGTAATCTCTTTGATCTCGCCAGAACAAAATCAGGAGTCAGCGCCTGAAACGGTTCCCAACGGCTCAGCACCTTGTTGGGATCTACCTTCGCTTCCTGCATCAATACAGCGGGATCGCGGGCCAGTGGATCGCGTAAACCGCTCAGGTAATACTTTCCATCGCGTGTACCCGTCTCGGCAACTACGATGCCCGGTTCATTTCGTAACTGCTCAATGAAATTGTCCCAACGCCATCTCCCTCGTAACCAGAAGAACCCCAGTACGAGTGCAGCGATCACCAGCAGACTCACAATGACATTAAGGGGAGTCAGCTTAGCTGGTTTGTCCGAGGCTTTGGGTTGAGAGTCGTAATGCGCCTGAAGACAATCCTCGAGTAGTGACCGGGTGGAATCGAATGGACTTGCATCACCCTTGAACTCACTCAGTGCTGTTCCAAATTGCAGATGAATTCTCTCCAATGTTTGCTGGAAAACTTCTCTGAGCTCGTGCGGCGCATTTCCGCGAATTACTCCAGCCAACACTGCAAGTGGACCACGCTCAACCCAAACCGTTAGTTCGCCAACTTGCAGAGTCTGCAATTCATCTCCTTTGGCGGTTGAGAACGAGTCATGCACAAAGTCCTGTATTGCGGTAAGCATTCCTGAAACCATGTCAGCATCCTGCATCTGACTTCCCGGCGCTGAGACATGCTGCAATAACAACCCCGTTTCTCTGTGAATCAGGAACACCTGCTCGACTCGATACAACAATGTGTGGAGCAAGACGACTTCGGCAAAAGATCTACCGGTACGCAGAGCTTCAAGACGCCATTTCAGACCTTTGACCGAGACACTGTAGGCCAGCGTCTGATTGAACGACTGCGTCATTCCGCTTAGGGCCGCGGAGATAGCCTTCCTGATTGCAGGTCCAATAATCGGAAAGATCGCATCGGCAATAGGCTGAGGATCTTTTCTTACTGATTCGTGAATTGCCGAAGTGACTGTTGGGGCGAGAGCATCAGCGAGCTGGCCGTCACGACGGGAACGAACAGAGATCGCAGCAGGTAGGACATGTACAACTTCTTCGAGTTGACGGTTTGGATCGGTGAGACGCGCATGCACATCCGCAATCTGCTTTTCCGCTGGTCCAAGCAGAAGAGTACGCAGTTCTGCCATTGTCTCGTCATCATTTGATGTGGAGACCGCCGAACTCGGATCCAGAGCGTCTTGAACACCCGCTTGCTTCATTGGTTCATTCACCGTAGATCGGAGATATCAGCTGGAGACCGGCATTTTCAGATCGTTATTCAGTCGCAACGCCAATTCAGTAAATAGCGTTGCTAATGCCGAACGATCTGTTTTGTCGTGCGTGAGGCCTGCTACTTCTCTTTGCAGCATAGCTGTAATCTCTTCCTGCCTGCGTCGCATTTCGTCATTGAGCTCTTTTGATTGATCAAGAATTTGCTGACGTAGATCGCTTTGCGCTCGCATGTTGTTGTCATGAAACTCGGCGAGTTTATTAGCCAGCGACTGGGTCGTTTCATGAAGACCACGCCAGAGTCCCTGGACTGCTTCATCTCTTGTTCGATGCTCTTGTTGTAGTCGTTCTGACAACGCGGCAAATTCAGATTTTATAAACGACTCGAGTTGATCAAACCGCTTCCGAGTGTCTTCACGCAGTTCGAGAGTCTCCCTGATCAAACGCTCTTCAACGCGCGAGAACCGACGGTCGTAATCTCGCATCTGGCCGCCAAATAAGATCTCCCGAATCTTATCGATGTTTCCAGAGTCGGCCGGTTGCGTTTCGACTTCGCTTGGTGATTGGACGTGACCGTCCTGTCCTGCATCAGGTGATATCTGCATGCGTGCGGCATTTTCTTCTGACATATACCTCTCCATGGAGTGACATGATTTGCACCGCGCGTTCGCGGCAATATTGGTTGGTCAAATAATGAGCGTAATTCCCTTCTTGAGACACCCGAGCCAACAGACAATTCAACCGATCAGCACCGAGACTACAAAAGCTCTCGCGGGATGCACTCAAGGGTTTGGGCGGAAATGTGCACCAATACTGATTAAGTTGCCCGATATGTGTCAAGTAAGATTGAGGCGGGGCTAATTTGTAGGGGCGGCTCTCCGTGGCCGCCCCAAGGATCATTTCGGCACCAGGGCGGCCACGGAGAGCCGCCCCTACAAATTTCGTCACGCGCATCCAAGGACAGTCACTAGGCGTAAATCCGCACTAGCTTGCAAGATTTCTTTTATTGCCCAGTTTCGGCTGTGGCTATACTATTGACCTATAAGTCAAAACGTAATCATTCCGGAGGCACCCCCATGCTCGGTAGCACTATCTCGCACTACTCCATCAAATCGAAGCTTGGCGAAGGAGGCATGGGAGTCGTTTATGAAGCTGAGGACATCAACCTCGGGCGTCATGTCGCCTTAAAGTTCCTGACACCGACGATGGCCGAGGATGACAACCTGCTCCAACGATTTCAACGCGAGGCACGTGCAGCGTCTTCCCTCAATCATCCAAACATCTGCACGATACATGGCATTGAACAATTCGAGTCGTCACATTTCATCATCATGGAATTACTTGATGGTGAATCGCTCGCAGACAAGGTTCGTCGTGGACCACTCGATATTGATTCCGTGTTGACGCTCGGCGTGCAAATTGTCGATGCACTGGAGTCGGCACATTCAAAAGGTATAGTTCATCGCGACCTGAAACCTGCTAACATCTTTGTCACCTCACGCGGACAGGCAAAAATTCTCGACTTCGGTCTCGCCAAAATCGACCATCGCAATAAGACTCCGCTCGCATCTATGATGCCGACCGCACGACTGGATGAGTTGACCACAGCCGGTGCGACGATGGGAACAGTCGCCTATATGTCACCTGAACAGGCACGCGGCGAAATCACTGACGCACGAACTGATCTCTTCTCATTCGGCACCGTTCTCTATCAAATGGCTACTGGTGAGCTGCCGTTTAAAGGTGAGACCTCAGCAGTTATGTTCGATTCAATCCTCAACCGCGATCCGTCTCCAGCTAATGAACTCAATTCGTCGCTTCCTACTGAACTCGGCCGCATCATCAGCCAGGCGTTGGAAAAAGATCGGGATCTCCGTTATCAGAGCGCTACGGATCTGAAGACAGCGCTCAAAAGATTAAAGCGCGACCTCGATTCCGGCCGTCACTTGACTGACTCGAGCGGCTTTCGCAGTCGTCCTCCGACAACAGTTCATGAACACTCGATAGCGGTTTTGTATTTCGAAAATTTGAGCGGTATGAAAGAGGATGAGTACCTCCGCGACGGTATCACGGAGGACATCACGACTGAGCTGTCGAAGATTAAGGGTTTGAAAACCTTTTCGCGTGCAGTCGTGCTTACATATCGCGATAAATCAGTGACTGCCGGACAAGTCGGTAAAGAACTTGGTGCGTCGTATGTTCTTGTGGGTAGTCTACGTCGAGCGGGAACACGTCTGCGCATCAACGCTCAACTCGTAGACGCTGCAACCGATTTTCCAATGTGGTCTGAACGATATGATCGTGAGATGTCGGACGTATTTGAAGTGCAGGATGAGATTGCGCAGAAGATCGCTGCGGCGTTGCGAATCACACTTTCACCGCAGGAGCAGCAAGCACTATCAGCAAAGCCTACTGAAAATCCGCAGGCGTACGATCTGTATTTGAGAGGTAGGAATTACGCGCGTCGCGTTGGACGTCAGGATTTGCAGTTTGCGCTTCAAATGTATGAGAACGCAGTCGCACTCGATCCTGACTTCGCACTTGCTCACGCTGGTCTGGCGAAGGTTTGCGCAGAGTACTACTACCATTTCGAGCGTCAACAACAGTGGATCGATCGAGCGAAGGCTGCAGCCCAGCGGGCGAGCGCCAAGGGACATGACGCTCCTGAGATTCAAGTTGCCGAGGCGTGGGTAATGTTCGCCGACGGTCACTACGACGAGGCAATTGAAAAGAGTAAAAAAGCATTAAGTCGAAATCCTGATCTCGACGGTGGTTATTACGTCCTGGGCCGAGCTCTCTTTGCTGCCGGTCGCTATCAGGAAATTGTAGACATGATGGACGAAGCTCTAGCGCACTCCGGCGAGAACTACAACACCACTGTACCGATTCACAATGCGCTTGGTGCAATTGGAAAGACGGAGGCGCTAAAGAACTTTACGCATCGCGAGCTAGCAATTTATGAGGCCCACTTAAAGAAAGTACCGGAAGATGCTCGGGCCCGCGTGCTATTGTCGAGAAATTATGCGATGCAAGGTCGGTTTGAAGAAGCAAAGAAGGAAGCAGACATGGCTATGATCTTGCGACCTGACGACACAATGATTTTTTACAATACCGCGTGTACGTTCTGCGCAATGAACATGGTCGACGATGCTGTGAATGCAATTAAGAGAGCCTGGGAGACTGGTTTTAAGGACCCAATCTGGACCAGGCAGGATCCGGATCTAGCGATTCTTCACGGACATCCGGAGTTTGAACGACTCTATCCTCCACCGGCGAACTAAGAATCCAAAGATTGCGAACTAATGTCCGATAAGCGTTAGCTTGTCGCCGGATCTGGTTTAACGAAAGAAGCGACGAGCAAAGCTTGTCGGACATTAAAAGTTGACCCCAATAAACCTGCGGCGTATCTTTTCAACAGCTGTTTAGCAAGTTCCGGCAACCCCGACCGCCAAGACCTCGACGCGAAAACCCCAAATTCCACCGAAGCGAGTTCTGTGCGATTGCCGACTGATTTGAGTACAAGGCAATTCCCCTAACGACTGCCTCAAACTCTCTCGTTCCCCCAGGACAATTCGGCCCCTGAAGGAGAATTCATGATGAATACTTCGAAGCAGTCCCGTTCATCAGTGGTGTTAGCGACACTACTTCTACTTATTACATTTCAAACAGTAGTGGCCGAAAAACATAAACGATCATCGGCGAAGCTCACACGCGCAGAGTTGAAAGATGCGGAAAGCAAGTTGTCCGAGATGGGATATCGCACGGGAAGAGTTGATGGGGTTATTGATGACGCGACGCGTCACGCATTACTTCTATTTCAGAAATGGGAAGGACGTAAAATCACCGGCAGCCTGACTCGCGACGAGTTCGACGCAATTATGAACGCCACAGCACCCGCACCAAAAGACTCTGGTTATCGACACGTTGAAGTCGATCTCGATCGGCAACTGCTGTTGTTAGTCAACGATGAAGGCGATATTAAGAAGATGCTTCCAGTTTCGACAGGGAGTAACAAACGTTACAACGAAAAAGGCTTGCGTGGGCTTGCCTACACACCGCGCGGTCGTTTCAGAATTTACGCCAAACTTTCGGGGTGGAGGAAATCACCACTCGGACTACTCTATTACCCAAACTACTTCAGCGATGGACTCGCGATTCATGGCAATCCTTCTGTCCCCCGTACTCCACAGAGTCACGGATGTATTCGCATTCCAATGTCGGAGGCCGCTCCGATGAGTAAACAGCTACCGGTAGGAACAATCGTGTTGATTTACGACAAGGATTCATTCGTATCTGCGAAAGATTGGGCCGAAGCAGATAAACAAAAAGAAGCGGTTCGGTAAAAGCATCCTCCAGAAGGAATCCGATGCACCGTGGGCACCTACGACGCTCTCAGCGGAATCCATGTAATCTGCCGATTGGCCTTACTCGTGGCGTAAAGCAATTAATGGATTAATCTTCGTCGCACGACGTGCTGGAATCAGACACGCCAACAACCCAACAGACAACAACAGGATCACCACTCCAACAAAGGTCAAGGGATCCGTTGCATCAACCCCCAACAACAACTTCGCAAAAACACGTGTTAGGGCGAACGCCCCGGCGAGACCCAGGAGGAGTCCGACGATTACCATTCGCATTCCCTGACTAACAATCAATCGCAGTACATCGCGAAGTGTTGCGCCAAGCGCCATTCGAATTCCAATCTCTCGCGTTCGTTGACTAACCGTATAAGTCATCACGCTGTAAAGGCCCATTGTGGCGAGAACCAAGGCAAGAATACCGAATGTTGTAGCTGTACCGGCTGCCAGGCGCGGCCCCCAATATGGAATCGCCAGATTCTGTTCCTCGACCATCAATCCTACGACAGGAAGACGTGGTTCGAGTTGCGCTATATGTTCACGCGCACTCTCTGCAACTCGCCCAAGATCAGCTGACGATTGTGCACTGATCACCAAAGTCACTGCGGCGTATGGCTGCTGGTATAGCGGCAGAAACATGTGCGGCGCCCGATCTTCGTAGAGGTTGTGATAAAGACCGTCCTGGGCGATGCCGACAATTTCCATCAGTGGAGTTCCTTCTGCAAACCGGAACCGTTTTCCCATCGCTTGTTCTGGCGCCCCGTAGAATCGTCTTGCGAATTCCTTATTCACGACGACAACGCGAGGCGCTTCAGCGTTGTCGCGTTCCGTAAAGTCACGACCCAGTACGAGCAATGTTCTGACTGTTTCAAAGTATTTTGGTGAAACAAAATTGCAGTGGACGTTCACTCCCTGATTTGGAAGTGGGTCCGCTTCGCCTTCTCTAACGATCGGCCCACGGATCAAATCTCCCGCCTGAAGGGGCAAGTCATCTGTAAGCGCCGCTACGCGCACACCTGGACTTTCCTCAATGCGGTGAAGAAGCTCTGGAAACAACCGCCAAACTTTTTTCTCGTCGTATCCGAGTATGCGTGGGTTGACCATCATGGTCACCATGTTGTCAGTCTTAAAACCGGGATCAGTCTCAAGTGCACGACGCAAACTGCGGATAAATAATCCCGCGCAAATCAAAACGACTATCGAGATCATCACCTGGGTCACGACCAGCGTTCCGCGCACATTAAGGCGCCTGTTTTTTTTCTGTTGGCCTTCACCTCCGCCTTTGATTACTGCAATTAGATCTGTTCTCGACGCCAATAACGCAGGTGCTAAACCGAACACCAACCCGGTTACTATCGCGATGCCTGACATCCATTTCAGCACGTAAAGATCCGGAGTAAAGGTGAGACTGACTGGATAAGGCACTGGTGGAAAGCTCGATGCGATCAGAATCGACCCCGCGTAAGCGAGTCCCCATCCAAGAACTCCACCCATCAACGCCAGCAACACACTTTCAGTTAAAAGCTGTCGAATTATCCTGCCGCGACCCGCACCAATTGCGAGTCGAACACCGAGCTCTCTTGCCCGCGTCGCTGCCCGCGCAAGCATTAGATTCGCCACGTTTGCACATGCAACCAACAAAACTAGAATCGCTACGCATAACGCCATGAATGCGCCGTATTGAATGACTTTCGTTGTGTTCTTATAGCGCGCATCTACCTCTTTGGTGATTTGAATCTTCGTTCCTCCGTTCTCTTTTGGAAACTGTTGCGCTAGATCACTGACGATCGAATTCAAATCCGCCGTCGCCTGTACTACTGTTACACCTGGCTTCAAACGGCCGAACATGCTGAATGGTGTGTATCCGCGATCCGTTCTCCACTCCGGCTTTCGGCCAAAGTCTTGCGCCGCATTTAGTGGCACCCAGAACGAGTGACGCAGAAAAAATACTGAGCCAAGAAAGTCTTCAGGCATTACACCAGTCACTGAATACCGATGGCCATTCAAAAAAACGGTCTTGGTTAAAATCTCCTTATCGCTGTGAAAACGCTCTCGCCACAACTTGTGCCCAATCACTACTGCGGTGATACCGTTCGGTTTTAGATCTTCGCCCGGCAGAAAGGCGCGGCCGAGAATCGGTTTGACGCCCATCACATCAAAGTAATTTGCGCTGACTACCTCACCCCAAATCAGGTCAGCGCGTTCGTCGTCGCCTTGACTGCGGCTTTCGCCGGAACTGATACCTGCAGATGTTTCAAACCAAAGACAAGCATCAGAAACTGTTTTCGAGTGCTCCCGCAGATCGATATAATTCGGATAAGAGAACTCCCCCCAGACAGTCGGATCTTTTTTGCTGCCCCAGTGCAGCCACATTAGGTTGTCAGAGTCATTCGCCGGCAGTGGCCGCATGACAAAGCCATTTACCGCACTAAATATGGCAGTGTTGACCCCTATTCCTAATCCCAATGCAATCACGGCAACCGCGGTAAAGCCCGGCGCCTTTCGCATCATACGAATGGCGTAACGAATGTCTTGAAACATCGCGTCCTCCCAGCGGTAAGTCTGCATCCACAGCGCATCCCAAAATGCACCAGCGCTGCGCCAGATGAGGTGGAACCTGGTTCTTCGGTTCAAACGGTCCCATTCGGCAAGCATTGCTTCTCGATACTGAAGCTCAGCTTCCCATTCCTGCATCCAGTCAGCACGCAGACGACCAGGCACAATGACCCCGATGAATGAGATCAAATACAGCCAGGGTTTATGTGAAGAGGAGTTCGACACGAAACTATTCCTCAACCTTTTTGTTTTACAGTTCTGTCAGTAACCAAGGGCTCAAACTGCGAAAGCAAACGAAACTTTTCGCGCGCCTCCATCAGTGCTGTGCGGCCAGCCTTTGTCACTTCGTAATACTTGCGAGCTGGCCGCTGTTCGTTTTGGGCAATGGAGTGCTTTTCCCATTTGGACGCAACAAAGTCGGCATCTTCCAGGCGACGTAAGGCCGGATATACAGTGCCGCTAGCGAGGCCCGTGACGGCCATGATGTCGAAACCGTAGCCGTAACCGTTATCGACAGCTTGAAGGGTCAAAGCCATGGTGTAAGAGAGATAGTTCTTTTTCATCGGCTGCAGTGATCTTTCGACTTTAGACTTATTTTAACGCTAGATACCTATACATATAAATATCTACATAGGTCAAGTAAAAAACTTAATGCTGGGAGCGCAGGCGTCCTCGCCTGAGGTTGCGCTACGCTCGACTTTAGCCCCGCAGGCGGGGACGCCTGCGCTCCCAGTAAGGTCAAAACAGCTTGAGACGCCCATGAAGGTTATACTGGGCGAGAAAGAGACGAAAACAATAGGATCTGTTTGACCAATACGACATTCCATTTATCTGCTCGAGGCGCAAATGACAAACGATCTTTCGCAACCCACACTAGAATCAATCAAGCAAGACATTCTCGACCACCTTTTTTACAGCCAGGGCAGACTACCTGAACTTGCTACACCCAACGACTGGTACATGGCGCTCGCGCTAACCGTACGCGATCGACTCTTGGACCACTGGATCAAGACTGTTCGCACGCTCATGAGAAGCGACGTCAGAGTCGTGTCTTATCTGTCGGCTGAATTTCTCATCGGACCACAACTGGGAAACAATCTCATCAATCTCGGAATTCACGATCAAGTAAAACAAGCTGCAACTGATCTGGGCTTAGACCTGGAGCGATTGATGGACAAGGAAGAAGAACCGGGACTTGGTAATGGCGGGCTCGGCAGACTTGCCGCTTGTTATCTCGAATCGCTCGCGTCCCTCGAAGTACCCGCGATTGGTTATGGCATTCGTTATGAATTCGGAATCTTCGATCAGGAGATTCGCGACGGTTGGCAGGTCGAGATAACGGACAAATGGTTGAGCCCGGGATATCCGTGGGAGATTCAGCGTCCGGAGATCAGCTTCGATGTATCTCTCGGGGGTTACACCGAAACCTTCTACGATCAAGATGGCCGGTATCGAATCCGTTGGGTTCCACATCGCGTCGTCAAAGGAATCGCATGTGACACTCCAGTTGTCGGTTACAAGGTGGGCAACACGAATCTCTTGCGTCTTTGGAAAGCAGAAGCAACTGAGTCGTTTGATTTCGAATCTTTCAATGTTGGCGATTACTACCGTGCTGTCGAAGAAAAAGTTGCTTCCGAGACAATCACTAAAGTCCTTTATCCAAACGACACAATGAACAAAGGAAAGCAGTTGCGACTTGAGCAACAATACTTCTTTGTATCGTGTTCATTGCAAGACATGCTTCGCATCAATGATCTGTCGGACAACCAGCCCGAAGAATTCCACAAGTTCTTCGCAGTACAACTCAACGACACACACCCTTCTATCGCGGTTGCTGAATTAATGCGTCTGCTTGTTGACGTGCGTGGGATGGATTGGGATAAAGCCTGGCAGATCACGCAACAAACCTTTGGATACACCAATCACACATTATTACCCGAAGCCCTCGAAACGTGGCCACTTCCGCTCTTCCGAGAACTTTTACCGAGACACCTTGACATCATCTACGAGATCAATCGGCGATTTCTCGACGAGGTGCGTACGAGATTTCCAGGCGATGAACCAAGAGTCCAGCGCATGTCGTTAATTGCTGAAAGCGATCAGAAGTATGTGCGCATGGCACATCTGGCGAGTGTTGGCAGTCACGCGATTAACGGTGTTGCAGCACTTCACACTAAGTTACTGAAGAACAGTGTGCTGCACGACTTTTATGAACTGTACCCAGAAAGATTCAAAAACATCACAAACGGTGTTACGCCGAGACGCTGGATGGTGCTCAGTAATCCCAACCTGTCAGATCTAATTACTGAGGCTGTCGGTGACGATTGGATTCGACACGCTGAAAAACTCAAACAGTTGGAACCTTGTGTTCCCGACGCGGCATTCGGTGAAAAGTGGCGTGCTGTCAAACGCAACAACAAAGTCGCTCTCTCAAAACTGATCAAGGAAAGAACCGGTGTCGCTGTCAATCCGGATTCTATTTTCGACATACAAGTGAAGCGAATGCATGAATACAAGCGGCAACATCTTAACGCGCTGCATATCATTACTCTGTATCAAAGGTTAAAAGCCGATCCCTCATTTCGCACCGCGCCTCGCACGTTTATCTTTGGCGGCAAAGCTGCCCCTGGTTACTTCATGGCTAAGTTGATCATCAAGTTGATCAACTCAATCGCCGACGTAATTAACAATGATAAATCGGTGAATGATCTGCTGAAGGTCGTCTTTATTCCTGACTTCAATGTGACGAACGCGCAGCTGACCTATCCGGCAGCAGATCTCTCCGAGCAAATCTCGACAGCCGGTAAAGAAGCTTCGGGTACCGGCAATATGAAGTTTGCTCTTAACGGAGCTTTGACGATCGGGACACTCGATGGAGCTAACGTGGAGATTCGTGAGGCTGTTGGACCAGATAACTTCTTTCTATTCGGTCTGACTGTTTCGGAAGTATCGGAGTTGAGATCACGCGGTTATAACCCGAGAGATTATTACTACTTCAATAATCACCTACGGGAAGTGGTTGACTCGATTTCTCGAGGGAACTTCTCAAACGGTGATCACAACTTGTTCCAGCCGTTTGTAAGTTCGTTGCTTGATCGCGACGAGTATTTGCTCCTCCCCGATTACCAATCGTACGTCGATGAGCAGTCTCGGGTAGCTGAGGCGTTCGGTGACACAGCGAGCTGGACCAGAATGTCGATCCTCAATGTCGCACGCATGGGTTATTTCTCTTCGGACCGATCGATCCAGGAATACTGCGACACTGTGTGGGATGTAAAACCTGTCAGAGTTGATGAGTAATACAACAAATGTCCGATAAGCTTTAGCTTGTTGATGACTTGCTAAAGACTCTTGTAACGTACAGCACGACAAGCTGAAGCTTATCTGACATTTCCACCTTAGAATTTCACGTTCAGTAAATGCGGGCGCTGTTCGTGTAACTTCAGAATCAACTCGCCAAAGATTGTGTTGGCCCACGCGAACCACGAGCGTGTGAATTTCTTTGGATCGTCACTGTTAAATGCCTCGTGCATGAATCCTGTGCCAGCATGAGTGTTCTTCAGCATGCGCAAGCAATAAAGAATCTCGCTGTCATCAGTACTCGTCAGTGCTCGCACGATAATCCCCAGCGGCCAGATCATATTGAGGCCGACGTGCGGGCCTCCAATTCCCTCACCTGCTTTGCCTTTGAAAAAGTAAGGGTTATCACTGCTCAGAATCAGCGCACGGGTGCTTCGATAGACCGGATCATTCGGCGCGCAACAGCCCAGGTACGGCAATGACAAGAGACTCGGCACGTTTGCATCGTCCATCAACAATTGATTTCCAAATCCATCAACCTCATACGCATAAACCAACCCGTAACGCTTCGACTGAGCCTTGCCGTATTTGTTCACGGCATCAGTTATTTGTTGGGCTAATGTGCGACATTCATCGGCAAAGCTCTTATTTGAAAGCACCGTCGAAACGATCTCAGCCAACTGTCTGAGTGTGACGACCGCAAAGAGATTCGCAGGTACTAAAAACGGAAAGACGCAGGCATCGTCAGAAGGCCGAAAGGCGGAATGAATTAAGCCAACCTTGCGTGTCGGATTTCCTGAGCCATTAAATGGAGGTGTATCGATCGGATTGTCTGTGGTGCGCTGAAATGTATACGGCCCTGGACCATCGAGTCGTTGTTGTTCACGAAAAGTCTTGACGATCAGCTGAGCGGCTTGCTGCCAATCGGAGTGAAAGCATGATGTGTCGCCAGTTGTCTTCCAGTATGAATACGACAGGCGAAGCGGATAACAGAGTGAATCGATTTCCCATTTGCGTTCGCAAAGCTCTGGCGTTAAGGCTGGTTTGTCGTGGACTCCCCACGGACAGGCCTTCGCACCAAAACTAAATGCGTTCGCATATCTATCGATGTGAATACAAAGGGTCTGCCGATTAATCACTCCTGCAATCAAATCTCTTAACTTCTTATCTTCACGCGCGAGCGGCAGGTATGGAGTCACCTGGGCCGTCGAGTCGCGCAACCACATCGCATTGATGTCGCCTGTGACAACAAGGGTGTCAGGTCGATTGTCCCGCATACCAAAGGTGACTGTGGTGTCGAGCGTGTTTGGATAACAATTTTCAAAGAGCCAGGCTAGTTCCGTATGAGCAATGAGCCGTTTCACTTCTCGAATCTTTGCTTCCACTGCCTGACTGACAAATTTGCGCTCAGAACCCATTGGTCGCACACTAGGAAATTCACGTTGATCGCTTTGGGTGGACCAAACGTTTCTCCGACTGAGAGCGACGAAAGCGGCGGTACAGCCAAGTCCGCGCAAAAATCTCCGACGATTGTTCATAGGATTCAACTGAGGATTAACACCTGACCCTTTAGTAGCACCTTTTGTCTAAACCACTCAAGCTCTTCTGTCGGGACCGCGTACGTCTCGTGCGCTAACGTGCGAACGATTTACCTGCTTGCTTCTAAGTCAACGCCATCCAAGTTAGCGCACGAGACGTACGCGGTCCGACAGAAGAGCTTGAATCTTTTGCTAGAGAGTCTACTAAAGGCAAGAAGGGGTAGCTAAAACAAGTTCGCAGCAGTCCCTTACCGCGGCAGGTGTAGTCCAATCTGATACGTAATTGCTACCCAAAACGAGGCCCAGGCAAACCCGCTCACCAGATTAAGAACGCTGTATTTCTTTGCGGGCATGCCGGCGGTGGCACAAACCAGCGGAATAGTGATACGTAAACCTGCTGCAAAACGTGAAAATAAAACAGCAATGGTACTGTGCCGCAAAACGAATTGACTTACTTTGGGATACCACTTCCTGAGTCGCTTCGACTTTTGTATCGCTCGTGCGGCGCGCTCGTGAGCAGCGTAGAAATAGACTTGATCGCCAGCCGATCCTCCGATCGCTGCAGCCAGGATCGTCAGCCTCCAATCCAGTAAACCTGCGCCGCACAGTGTCCCAGCTGTAATAAGAACCGCCTCGCCTTCCCAGAATGCTGCGAACAGGATTGCGAAATAGCCCCAGTGCGAAACGAATCTGGCGGCCATGTTCTTATCGAACGACGCGGTCAGATCGCCCAGCAACACGGTACCGATCACACAAAACTTAAAAAGGATTCGGATCAAGTTCTAACCAGTTGAGGTGTTCGCCGAAGGCGTTTAAATGAACCTTTCAAACTACAATACTACTTTTAAACTCCTCGGGTCGTGGAGCCGTCTCCGGCTCACTCATCGGCGCAAGGTCGGAGGTGACTTCCATAACCGTCTTCAAAACGCGCTCGATATCCGACGTTCGCAAACGGGAATAGACAGGAAGCTGGAGAGCCTCGGCGGTTTTGTCGGCATGGGGACAATTGGCAGCGAATTCTTTAAAGAGCGGCAACGAAGAGCATACATCCACATGAGACGTTTCGAAGTCGATGCCGCGACGAATCGCACGTCGCTTTGCACGAGCCGGGTCGGATACGTAAATACAATACTGATAAAAGACGTGCTCGGCATTTGCGATAAGTCGCGGCGTCTCAATCGCGCGACAATTCATTAGGACGTCTGAGTAGGTCTGAGCATTTGCGCGCGAACGTTGGTTGAATTCATCGAGCTTCGCGAGCGCTCGCAAGCCGAGAATTGCCTGAACGTTCGAATATTGCCGTCGATAAGAATTCGGAAACCGCTCAAGTGCTCTAATCCTTTCCCAGAAGTGTTTTGAGAAATCGTGATCGGTCACGAGTGAAGCTGCTGCTCCAAACGGATAACCCCACCATGCAAATCCTTTCGGACTTACAAGACTTCTAGCCGCAAGACCACTGATGAAACGCCTGACTAACTCTCCACTGGTTTGCAGCGGCTCCGCTTCAGCCTGCGAACGGACATTCGCAGCAACTGACGAGTCATTTGTTAAAGCCATCCCACCGCCATAGGTGTTGATTCCTTTCAGCATTTGAAAACTAAAGAACGACGCGTTGCCGAACGTGCCAACGCGACGCCCGCGATATCGAGCGCCCGCCGCCTGAGCACAGTCTTCAATAACTGTGAGGTCGTGCTTTTCGGCGATTTGCATGATTTGGTCCATCTCGCAAGGCTGTCCGTAAAGATGGGTAGGAATGATTGCGCGCGTGCGATCAGTAATCGCAGCCTCAATCAGTGCGGGATTCAAATTGAAAGTATGGGCGTCTACATCAACGAATACCGGTTTGAAACCGGCACATCGGGCGATCTCGGGAACAACCCAAAATGTAAGCGCGGGAAAAATGATTTCACTGTGAGGTGTAATGTCTAGCGCTCTCAAGAGGTAATAAAAGGCCATGCGACCAAACGAAGTTGCAGTTGCATACGAGACGCAATGATAGTTGGCAAACTGTTCCTCGTATTCCCTGATCGCCGGGCCTTCAATTGCCTCGCCGCGTCTAAAAGCAGCGACAATCTCTTTTTCATCTCCAGGAATGGTACGTATGCCGTACCTCGCGATTGCGCGAATCATCCTGCTATCACCTTTCTTTCAGCGAGCCACGGTCGGTCGAAGTATTCCTGCCAACGCCACGACCAGTCATCCACTTTCTTGAACAGTGGAAGGTGCGAATATCTGTGCATTCCCGTCAGAGTAAGGATATTAGACGGTCGTAGGAAGAAACGAGAGTAACACATTCCCAACATCAGGCGCGCTCGACGTGCGGAAAGTTGTGGATGACGAAAGTTCAAAGTATAGCCATCGAAGTTTTCCCAATCGCCGTCGTTAATCAAAGGTTCCAACTGCTTGAATTGCGGAGTTCCTGGATAGGGAGTCAGAATTTTGAAATTCGCGAAAGTGGAATCCAGATCGATGGCAAACCTGATTAGTTCTTCGATACTCTCTTCCGTGTCCTGCAGAAAACCGATCACGTAAAACGCCGTTGTAGTCACTCCTAGTTTCCAGCAGACATCGATCATTCGACGTATGTGTTCATGGTTAATGAAACGCCGCGCGACTTTCTTAAGCACTAGTGGATCCGGTGACTCAACTCCGAAATTGATTGCACGCAAACCCGAAGCGTGCATTTGTCGAATCAACTCTTCATCGAGATCATCCATTCGCGTCTCACATTCGTAAGTCAATTTCAATCCACGCAGACGGATACCTTCAGCAATACGGAAACATCGTTCGCGATCGAGAGTGTAGAGTGGATCACGAATCACGATGTGCAGTCGTTTATAACGGTGAGATAATTCGCTTAGTTCATCAAGTACATTTTCATCAGACCGCGCACGAAACTTAGCCGTGATTCGGTGTGGACAATAAGTGCATTTCTCAGGACAACTACGACTTGTCAACATAGGCAACGCGCGAGTGATCCCAAACATTCTGCGGTTTGTATAGCCGAACGCGCGAGGTCTGACGACGTCCCAGTTTGGAAAGGGTAATGAGTCGAGTTCCTCAACAGCTGGGCTCAACATTAAACCATCTGGTACTTGACCACCCGCTATTCGCATCGCAGCACCCTCGGGCTCGCCACTAATGATGAAATCACCGAACTGTTGAAACAGCTGGGGCAAATGCGTCGCTGCTGTACCGGCGAAACCCACCTTCAATCCACGTTTTTGTGCCTTGCCGGCCCATTCGCGTTCATGACGATAGTCAACGAGCGACGTCAAAACGATCGCTAGATCACCGTTGATCGGTCCATCGTCGCGGGTCACTAGCACATCATGGCCTGCGTTTTTAAAGATCGACGCCAGATATCCAATGTGAATGCTGGGCAGATTTTGTAGCACTCGACGCACATTCTTTTCGAATCGAGTCGTAAAAGAATGACCCTGAAAGCGGGATCCGTAACCACCTGCAACCGTATCCTTATTAACGTAGCCTCCTCGTCCTTTCAGATCGACAAGAATTATTTTCGACAAGACTCACCTCCTTGAAAATCGCAGACGTCGTCGTGGTGCAAACGTCTGTTCGCTTAACATCGTTTCTGCCTTTGGGACGCAACGGAATGCGTGCACACGCGACGAGGCGAGATTGTCTCGTCGAACTTAAGGCAAACTAGTCGAGCTT
>PSRF01000385.1 GCA_003175865.1 Blastocatellia bacterium | reverse complement strand
GCCTTATCGCCGTCGCTCCATCGAGTTAAGAGTTGAGTGATTCCCTGGGGGTTCGGGAGCATGACTCAGTGATCGCTCTAAGAAATTTCGCGCGAGTTTCCTGGATGAGAAGCCGAAGAATTGAACGGATGATAGCACCGACACAGATTTCGCGCTATCGAAAGTGAGAGGCAATTTTCTTCAATTCTCGCAGAAAGCTTTGGAGGTCACATGAAAACGAAACTCGCTACAATTGCGATGGTTCTGCCTGTACTTTTGGGCTTTACACCGGGGCATACGGACTACGGAAAATCTCACCCGAACCATCGTTCCTTTACTGCGTTAAGAACTGCACCCCCTTTATCTTTTTTCGATAGTCAAACAGCCAATGGACGCACTACATGTGGTTCGGACGTCACAAATCTTAGTGTAAGCATATTCAAGTACACTGACGCGACTAACACCAATACTTACAATCTCCAACCAGACTTGACCAACGCCGACGGCAGCCCTGTGCCTTATGTCACTGGTGGAAGAGGCAAGGGTGCCATCCTTGCACAGTTCCAAGTAAGCAATTGCACGTATGACTTTACGCTAAGCACCGGTACTGCGAGGTTCATGACCTACAAATTTCCGGATGGCTCGCCACTTGGTACCTCTGTGAACTTTGGATTCTTCAACATGGACCGCGTTGCTGATGTACCTATTACCGACGGAGGTTCTGCATTCCTAAACTGGTGCAATACCGCCAGCGACAATTACGCTGGATGCAGCGTCGACGCAAATGGTTATTTCGTTAGAAGGACCTACGGTTCCACGATCGATTCTCAAAATAGATACCATTTGCGCTTCAATTACTCTCCGTTCGATCTTCTCACTGGCGCTACGCTCGCCGCGGGCACGGCTTACGTCAAGGTTTATCACACCAATGCGAACACATGGATGATGATGCCAGAGGTCGTGCCCCCTCCACCGGGTGTGGCGGGAACCGATGGTGAGTGGTCAGCTACGTATGATCTCAATACCTTGTCCGTGATCAAGTATGACAAGACACCCTTCAAGTTGGTCGTCACCAAACTGTAGTGTGAAGTCATCGGGGGCCGTCGATGCAATGTCTGCACGACGGCCCCGTTGGATCGAGGACTTAATCATGAGCACCATTAACCTCAGTTCCCCACTTTTCATCCGCGTCATAATCCCAAGTGTTTTAGTGCTCACTCGCGCATTGTCCGCATTCCCCGCATACGGACAGGACTTAGGATCATCCTCAAATCTTGAGCGTGTCGTTGTAAAAGCCGCTGAACTCAACCAAGCAGGAATGAGTTATGCGAGGTCCGGAAAGTATGAAGAAGCGGAGCAGGCCTTCGAGCAAGCGATTCGTCTTCAATCGACTTTCAGTTTTGCTCACTACAATCTGGCGATCATTTATATGATGCGGAAGAACTTTGCGGAGGCAATCAGCGAGCTTACGCGGGTCACTGAGCTTCGCCCAAAGTACGCAGAGGCATTCGCCATTTTGGGCAACGCTCTCGTCAGCGCAGGTGACAACGGCTCGGCGCTGAAGGCTTTGTCGAAAGCGATCGAACTCGAACCCAAGTTGTCGAGCGCTTATAACGACCTCGGCGTTGCGTACTTCAATTTGAAGCAACAGACCAACGCGCTCGATTCATTCCGAAAAGCAGAAGCGCTTAACCAAAAGGACGCAGAGATCGAATTTAACGTTGCCACTACCTTAATGAGCCTGCAAAACTATGAGGCCGCATTCGCCGTGTACCAACAGGTTTCTCGCCTACGACCAGATTGGGTTACTGCACAGGAATACTTAGGTAATGCAGCACTACGAACACAGCACTTTGAAGAGGCTAGCGAAGCGTACGTTAGATTGACTCGCCTCGTACCTGAGGATGCGGCGGCGTCTGAAAAGTTGGGCCTCGCCTACGCCAAGTTGAAACGATATCCGCAAGCGATAGAAGCTTTTGAACGCGCGCTCCAACTTAATCCGCGATACGCTCGAGCGCGTTTCGATCTCGGTCTGATTTACTCCTATTTAAACCAAAAGCAGGCAGCCAACGCACAGATGAAACTGTTGCAGTCGATTGATGCTGAGATAGCACGCGAACTTCTCGATTATATTCACGCGGATAAGGTCATAAAGGTACGCTACCCGGATCCGAGGTAGTTGCCAGTTTCGATCACCAACCAACCAAACTACAAAGTCTTCTTTCGTGGCAGCTTTTCATCACGCATTGCTGTGTTGTAGAGAAACGCGGCCATGATCGTCGCAGCCTGTTTCAAATCGTCTCCTTGAATCCGATCGAAGACGTCCTGGTTTGAATGATGAGTGCGTGAGTCGTATTCGATTTCGTCCTGGATGAATTGAAAAGCCGGCAAACCAATAGCATCAAACGACACATGATCTGTACCGCCGGTATTTGAACTCGTTAGCGTCGAAGCTCCTAAATCAGAAAACGGTTGCAGCCATTGCCGGAAAATATTTCGTAGTTGTTCGTTACCCTCAAGATACACGCCTCGAATTTTTCCAGTGCCGTTATCGAGATTGTAATAAGCCGACAGTTTGTCGTACTCAGGACCTCGAGTGATCTTTGACGCAGTACCGCCTTGGATCATCCGCAGAAGATTCGCATCCTCCGAACCATCTGCGGGCTTACCGAAATGCTGTGCGACGTATGCAATCGACCCAAATAGGCCCTGCTCTTCTCCGCTCCACAATCCAATCCGAATTGTGCGCCGCGGCTTGAGGCCCAACGCTTGGATAATGCGCACGGCCTCCATCGCGGCTGCGACACCGGCGCCGTTATCAGTGGCTCCCGTACCCGAATGCCATGAATCCATGTGACCGCCAACCATCACAACCTCGTCAGCTTTGTCAGTACCCGGAATCTCGGCGATCGTGTTGTAGGCCATCAGATCATCACTGGTGAATTGAGCTGCGAGAGACATCTTCATGCGGACTTTTTCGCCCGCTTGAATCATGCGTGCGAGCCGGTTGTACTGTTCAATTGAAAGAACCATCTGCGGTAACACTGATTTCACATTCACGTCCCAAGGCTGTGGACCGCCAAGAAATAGACTGCGAATGGCAGTCAACGGTGAAGCCATGTCGAGATTCTTAGCCACAAAAGCTTCATCGACAAAAATTGTTCCGCCGTCACCGCTACTGGGAAACACAACGGCCGCAGCACCCTCGCTGGTTATAAACTGCAAGGCCTTAGCGGCAAAGATCCGACTCGTTATGAATTCCATTATTCCGGGATTGGCCATCGGTGACGGAGGTGATGCATCCGGATCGCCAGCGTTAGCGAGGCTCAGTAGCTGTTTCTCAGTCAAGCGAGTTCCTTGCGGATCAAAATGCGCCGCGACAGTTCGAATTGGACCAGCCAAAACGATCTTGCCGCGCAGTTGACCTTTGAATCGCTCCAGACCTGCCTCGTCCTTCGCGTCCAGATAAACGACTTCGCCCGCCGGAAGATCGACACCTGGAGACCATGCTTTTGGATATGCAATCAAGGGAATAGTTTGTGGTTCGATCACCTCAGCTGAGAAATCCTTCAATACCCAACCACGACCGAAAGGCCCCCACGATTCAAGATGTGCGTTTTGCAGTCCCCACTTTGTTAATTGGTCGCGTGTCCATTCGTTAGCTCGTTTCAGGTTGGGGGACCCTGTAAGACGTGGGCCAATGACATCCGACAAATAGCTCAGCGTTTCCATTACCTGCGAACGTTTCAATCCCTCTTCTTTAATTCGAGCGATTGCATCATTGGAATCTGCAGCTGCAGTAACTCTGAGCTGTTGGGCCAATGTTAGCCGAGGAGTGATCAGTGTGATGACCAGGAATATGATCGCGACGCATTGACGCTGCATGGGGTGTGATCCTTTTTCTAATTTTTTGGATATTACTTTTTGGTGGAAAGTTGATTATAGGCCAAACCGCCTCGTTTGTGATTGAGAGTTAAGAATCATTTAGTTGACTGTGTGTTCCTGTTACGCCAAAGGCGTTCGCAAAATTTCAGCCCGGGGTTCATACCCCTGGGGCTGAATATCCAACAAAGTACGTAACACCGAAGGTGTTGGCCAACGCTTTCAGCGTTATGGCCAGCTCGGAGACTTTAGGACCCAGGGTATGAACCCCGGGCTAAAATTCGCAAACGCTTTCGGCGTACAAGCGAAGGATCGAACAGCAATGTGTATTGAATCAATTTACTAACGCACTTCCAGTGGCATCGGTTAACATGAACCCATGGGAGCAAACCTAAAAACTGCGATTGGATTTCTCCTCACGACTTGCCTACTTGCCCTGTTTGCGTCATCCACGAGCGCAGGTAAAACCGAGTCCCGTCTAACCCGACTACAGATCAAAGAAGCGGAGACTCGTTTGTCAGAGTTAGGTTACTGGACTGGCAAGCTTGATGGTCTATTTGATCAAGCAAGTCGATCCGCATTGATTGCTTTTCAGAAATGGGAACTTCGCAGTGTTACCGGCGAGGTCACAATGGTTGAACTCGAGGCGTTGCGAAACTCAGTACCTCCGCGCCCAAGAGAACCGGGATATGAACATGTTGAAGTGGATCTCGATCGCCAGGTCCTGCTGATAGTCGGTCCGGCTGGCAATGTTAGAGTCCTCCCCGTCTCGACAGGAACTAATAACACGTTCATGAATGAAGGGCAGGAAAGCATCGCCTACACACCTCGCGGCAGGTTCGTGGTTTATGACAAAACGTTTGGTTGGGAAAACGGGGCTTTGGGCTCAGTCTATTACGCGAATTACATCAGCGGCGGTGTGGCGATTCATGGAAGCCTTGATGTACCAACACGCCCGGCAAGTCATGGTTGTATCCGGATACCAATGTTCGCTGCGCGTGAAGTGAGTAAATTGATGACGATTGGAACGATAGTACTTGTTTACGACAAAGTCTCATTCGTCTCAGGCAAGGAGTGGGCATCGAATCCCAAACTGAAAGAGGCTGCGATGTTGAATAACTCCATCATCGACTACGACTATTCCCCTGAAATGAACAAACCAAAAATCGGCAGCGACAAAATTACAAAAGCGCGTCTGAAGACAATCAGGGCCGACTAGCATTGCCTACTAACTACTTATTTCACCCTCTCCGACGGGTTCCGAGCTGGTTCTGATATTACCCACATTACCTGCACGCACCTCAAACTCAACAAACACAGGTTTTTCGTTACGAAGTAGATCAAGGACATACGGATAGTGTTCTGCCAGATAATGACAAGAAATGTAGCCTGTCGCTTTCTCTGTATCGGCATTGGGCATCGTGTCCGAGCTGTGGTGAAAGTAAGCAGCGCCGAGCAGTTGGTTGTCCTCATCTCTTAATCCGATGATCGCTCGATAAGGATGTCCGCTAATATTTTTAGCCCCAGCGTAATAAGCTACGTCGTAGTTTTTGATCTCTCTGATCGCCATTGCGAATTCCTCCTGGATTCTTATTGAAGGAAAAGCTCCTTAGAATGTGACTGAAGTTAGCATAAGAATGGTCGAGATAGATCAAAAAAGCCTGCTCGAATTAACGAGCGGGCTTTTAAACAGCGCCTCATCAACAAGGGTAGTGGAGAAGGTACCGATAAACAGCTATCTGAAATTGCTGATCATTATTGCGTTCTGAACTTGATGAGCGCGTGCGCAGAGAAGTTGACCCTCGCGAGATACATCAAATCCTTCTATGAGTTCAGATGTGAATTGGGTTACCTGGGTCGGCGGCTCTCCAGTAATCGGTTGACGCCAGATGTTTGGTAGGGATGGACGAGCCTTGAGGTAATAGATCCCTTGTCCGTCAGGAGACCAATGGATTGGAAGGATTGACGTCATGGGCACATCCAGTAATTTGATTGGTGGCCCTCCAGC
>PSRF01000407.1 GCA_003175865.1 Blastocatellia bacterium | reverse complement strand
CTGTCGTTTGCTTGTAGTGCGTGGTTCGTTCGATTACTGTATTGCTCTCGACGGTCGGAATTTCTAGAATCTCGGGTTAGTGTTATGAACGCAAAAATCTCCTGTTCGTTTCGAGCGCGATCTAGCTTTTTTCGTTTGCTGACACTTAGTCTTGCCTGCTGTCTCGCTGGAGTCCAATCTTTCATCCCATCCATCCTGGGACAAGGATCGCGACTTCCGAAGAAAGTTAAAGGGACTAAATTGTCTGAAGATCGCCGGGTAGCCCACGTACTCGCGCGTCTCACTTTCGGTGCGCGACCTGGTGACTTCGAGCGGGTCAAATCTATTGGCGTCGATAAGTTCATTGCAGAACAACTCGCTTGGGAAACGATCGACGACACCAGCTTAGCCAGTAGACTTAAGCTTCCAACGCTCGGACTTGCTCAGCCGGTGCTGATTGAGCAGTACACGCCACCAAAACCGACTGCTACGCCCAGTCCAACTCCTGTCGCTACACCAGCAACGGCCTTGCCAACTACCGCCACAGTTTCTCCGCAAGAGCCAAAAGAAAAAATCGGTGCGAGCATGGAAATGGAGGGACCTGAGTCGAAACTGGGAAACGGTTTGCAAAAGCCAGACACTATAAAGGCGTTGCCAAAGCCGACTCCCCCGCCTAAGACTCCACAGATGGTTGTAAGTGAATTACAACGCGCAACTCTGCTGCGCGCCGTGTACAGCGATCGACAGCTTTATGAATTGATGGTTAGCTTCTGGGAGAATCATTTCAGTATCTTCGCAAACAAGGATGCCGATCGTTATTTGCTTACCAGCTTTGACCGCGACTCCATTCGACCGTTTGCAATGGGACGTTTTCGCGATCTGCTGGGCGCGACTGCACATTCGCCGGCAATGCTCTATTACCTGGACAACTGGCGATCTAGTGTCCCGCGTCCTTATCCCGCAACCAAAGACAAACCGGCGGGTGTTGACGGCGGCATCAACGAAAATTACGCGCGCGAGTTAATGGAGTTGCACACACTGGGCGTTGATGGTGGTTATACGCAAAGGGATGTCATGGAAGTGGCCCGATGTTTTACTGGTTGGACCATTCAAAAACCCGATCAAGAAGGTTTGTTTTTGTACCGGCCAGGCCTTCACGATAATGGTGAGAAGACAGTTCTCGGTCAAAAGATCTTTCCCGGTGGGGGTATCGGCGATGGTGAGCGCGTGTTGGACATTCTGGCAAGTCATCCATCGACAGCGCGCTTTATCGCGACGAAGCTTGCACGTCGTTTTATTTCGGACGAACCGCCGGAATCTGTCATTTCTCGAGCAGCGGCAGTCTTCCTGAAGACTGATGGTTCGATCCGCGAGACTCTTCGTTCCATTATCACCTCACCAGAATTTTTTAGTCCTGGCACGTATCGAGCAAAGATGCGTTCACCTTTAGAGTACACTGCGGCAGCCTTGCGTGGTCTGAATGCTGAGACCGATGGAGACCGACCACTGCTCGACTTGATTGGTCGAATGGGCCAACCAATTTTCGGTCGCATAACGCCAGACGGCTATGGCGATCGCGCGGAACAATGGATGTCAAATGGAGCATTGCTAGCGAGACTTAATTTTGCAAATGCGCTGGCCGCGAACAAATTAAAGGGGACGAAAATCGATCCGCTACCGTTGACTAAGCCGGAGGACGTAAACGCCAGGTTAATTGCTGCGAGGTTCATCAGTATATTGCTCTTCGGTGATGTTAGTTCGCCTACTCGAGAAACAATCGAGGATTTTGCAAAGGGCGCGCCAGACCTGCCCGGTCTTAAAGGACCGATGAACGGAGTGAGTTACGAGCAAGGAGGCAGTAGTAATCAAAACGTACTTTATGTTACGCAATTGATCACTTTGGTCCTTGGGTCGCCTGAATTCCAAAGGCGCTGATGTTGATCAATGTGCCGGGTAATTGGCACACGCGTATTCAGAGTCGGTCCCAAATTCCTTACCTGATCGACCAGTCATCAAACAACGTTTACCGATGCGGTGTGCTTTTCCGCCGGCGGTCGTGCGGGACCAATACAAGCAGTTTGACGTCGACGCGCCGCGTTGCCCGAATGGAGTTGAGATCAGCAACTTATTCTGCTCACCGGAGGTGTTGGCCCACGCACCTTGCCGTTACAGGAGTTTTTAGGACCACAATAATCACTGTAGAAAAGAGCTTGAACAGAGAGACTCGTGTCTGGTCTAGTTCGTCAGCAGATATACTCTCTTAAGACCAATCGATCTAATCACGCAAAAATCGCGCACACGACAACGATGAGCACGAAGACGGGTTATCGTAATCGTATACAACCAGTTGCCCGAAACGGATTTCGATGTTCGATGATACTGTTGGGCGTTTCTGTACTTCTTCTCTTCAACGAAACTCCTACACAGAACGCACAGCAACTTACATTGCGCCTGAATGATCAGGAGTACTTCGAACTACCTGGGCTGAACGTCATGGCGTTTCAGGATATTTATCCCGAAGGTCATCAGGCTGGAGTCAGCATTATTCAGAACGGAGTTCGAGTTGCCACGAACGGTGATCTTCGACTCGATCCAACGCCAGGACAGTGGCAACCAATGCCAAAACAGGACAAGCGTGTAGTTAGCAAAGAGAAAAACGAAATCACCGCCTGGCTTTCATATCCGGATCCAAGTCGAAACCGGACAGGATTTAATCCGATCGATTATCCTGACCTCAACCTTTCTTATCAGGTGCGTGTTCGTGGCGAAGGCCAGCAACTTCGTATCACAGTCGACTTGGACCAGCCTTTGCCAACATCCTTCGTTGGCAAGGTCGGTTTCAATTTTGAACTCTACCCCGCGAATTTATTTGGCAAAAGCTGGTACCTCGGCGGTCAATCAGGAATCTTTCCACGTCAACCAAATGGACCAGACGTAACAGACGCAAATGGTGAAGTGCAGCCAGTCCAACTCGCAACCGGACCTCGACTATCAGTCGCACCTGAAGTTGACTCTCAACGAATGATCATTGAAAGCACTACGAGTGACTTGCAGTTGCTCGACGGACGAAACAAACACAACAACGGTTGGTTTGTTGTGCGCTCACTGGTTCCGGCAAACGCGACCAAAGCTGCAATCGAGTGGATCGTTTCTCCGCATGCAATCCCTGGTTGGACCTACCAACCTGTAGTTCACGTCTCGCAAGTTGGCTATCACCCAAAACAACGGAAATTTGCAATCATCGAAGTTGATGGATCAGATCAAGCCAGTGATACGTTTCACTTGAAACGCGTCTCAGAAGATGGCGGGTTCGAGGAAGTCGTCAGTGGACCAGCAACTCCCTGGGGAAAGTTTTTGCGTTATCGCTATTTGCGATTCGATTTCAGCAAAGTTGAAAAGCCGGGAATGTACGTAGCGGAGTATCGAAACTTCCGCAGCCAACCATTTCAAATCTCAACCGACGTTTACAAGAGAGGTGTCTGGCAACCGGTGCTCGAATATTTCCTGCCGGTACAGATGTGTCACATGCGCGTCGAACAGCAATACCGCGTTTGGCACGGCGCCTGTCATCTCGACGACGCGCGAATGGCAGATACAAACTACAATCACTTTGACGGTTACATTCAGGGACCTAGCACCCTTACTGATAAAGTGAAGTCAGGCGAGACTGTTCCGCAACTAAATGTTGGTGGTTGGCATGATGCTGGTGACGATGATCTCCGCATCGAATCACAAGCAGACGAAGTATCGATTCTTGCCAGCGCTTATGAGGCGTTCGCACTTGATTACGATGACACCAGCATCGACCAAGCAAAACGACTCACAAAGATTCATGTGCCCGACAAGAAACCTGACGCGCTGCAACAGGTAGAACATGGCGTATTGACGATTCTCGGCGGGTACAGATCTCTAGGACGTGTTTATCGAGGAATCATCGTACCGACGTTGCCGCAATACGTACTCGTAGGTGAAGAAACGAATTCAACTGACAATCTCTTTTACGACGCGTCCCTTCGCGAGGGTCAACGTACTGCAACTCATTCTGGACAAAAAGACGACCGTCTGGTGTTCACTGAAGAGAATCCGAGTCACGAGTATAAGGCAATCGCTGCACTCGCAATTGCGAGTCGGGTGTTGACTAAGTTTAATTCGGCACTTGCAAAGGAGAGCATCGATGCTGCGGAACAACTATGGAAGCAAAAGCGAGACTTAACAAAAGGCTTTGCGGAACGGATGAATGCCGCCGTAGAACTCTGGTCAACTACTCACAAGTCTGAATATCTCGACGTGTTGTTGAGTAATCGAAAAGAAATTATTGCTCACGCCGATCAAGTTGCATGGTCCATCGGCAGAGTCTTGTCGCTGATCCCGGACAAGGCCTTCGTTGATGAGTTACGTGCGGCAGTCGCAGCAAACTTCGCCAGGACGGTCGAGCAACAAAGGGAAACTCCCTTTGGCGTGCCTTATCGTCCTCATATTTGGGGTGCCGGCTGGGACCTGGAGCGGTTTGGCGTCGAGCAATACTATTTGCATCGCGCGTTTCCAGACATCGTCAACACCGATTACATGCTCAACGCACTTAACTTTGTGCTGGGAGTTCATCCAGGTGAGAACACTGCATCATTCGCTTCAGGTGTTGGCTCACGTTCAATGACAGTTGCGTACGGAATTAACCGTGCGGATTGGTCGTACATTCCAGGCGGCGTGGCTTCTGGAACAGCACTCATCAGACCTGACTTTCCGGAATTGAAAGACTTCCCTTTCCTTTGGCAACAAGGTGAGTATGTGCTCGGAGGTGGTTCGTCCAATTTCATGTTCCTCGTTCTTGCGGCAGATCAAGTGCTGAATGGGAAGTGATTGCTTGTCGCGGAGGAGTTGACGACTCCTTGATGGAAGAAGATGATAACGAGCCATTTGCTGCTTTATTCATCTCTTACTCGGCTTGGCCCAACTGATCACCGGGCCAACGTTGCTACTAATAAAAGGAGAAGACCTAATGACCCCCGAATTAGAAACTCTCAAATCGAAGCTACGAGCCACCTGGACCGCCGGTGATTTCGCAGAGATTGCGAAAGCCTATACGAAAGGCGCGGCGGCTTTTGTCGATCGTCTCAAGTTACAGCTTGGAATGACGTTCCTCGATGTCGCGTGTGGGACAGGAAATTTGGCACTTCCTGCTGCGCGCCAGGGTGCAGTTGTAAGCGGAATGGATCTCGCTCCAGAGATGATCCAACAAGCAAGAAAAAACGCGGCAGGCGAAGGATTGACAGCTCAGTTCGATGAAGGCGATGCCGAAGCTCTCCAGTACTCAGACAATAGTTTTGATGTTGTAGCGACGATGTTCGGTGCGATGTTCGCGCCGCGTCCGCAGCTGGTCGCCGCCGAGTTGCTACGCGTTTGCAAATCCGGCGGTCGAATTGCAATGGCTAACTGGACACCGAGTGGGTTTGTGGGCCAGATGTTCAAAGCAACAGCTAGTCATGTACCACCGCCGGCTGGCATGCCCTCACCGGTTCTTTGGGGAGTTGAAGCGACTGTTCGTGAGCGTCTTGCGTCAAGGATAACGAATCTCGAGATGCAACCACGAAATATCACGTTCAGATTTCCGATTCCACCCGCAGACGTCGTCGAACACTTTCGACTCTACTATGGTCCAACACAAAAAGCATTTGGGGTCCTGGAGGAAAACGGCCGGGCCGCACTTCGTCGCGATCTAGAAAAGCTTTGGGCCGACAACAACCTCGCCACTGATGGATGCACCGAAGTTGAATCAGAATATTTGGAAGTGATTGCCACAAAGAGTTAACGAACACGCCGGCTTCATTCAGCGTTCAAAT
>PSRF01000042.1 GCA_003175865.1 Blastocatellia bacterium | reverse complement strand
GCGACGCGCAATAATGTGATGCGAATACCTATATCGCGCGCGGCGCGAATCACTTCGCGTGCAAGTAAATTTGGATCGTCGTAAAAGGAGCCATCAGGAGCGTGATGGATGTAGTGAAACTCGCCGACGGCCGTAATTCCTGTGAGCGCCATCTCTAGGAATGCCATGCGTGAAGCGGCGTAGATCTTTTCTGGTCCAAGGCGGTTCGCGGCTGCGTACATCTGCTCGCGCCAGGTCCAGAAACTGTCGGTGGTGTGTTGCGAACGATGCTCGGTCCGTCCGCGAATGACGCGTTGAAACGCATGTGAGTGAGCGTTGACCATGCCTGGCAGCAAAGCGCGATGTTTGAGGCGAATCGCGTCAGGTGCGTTAGCTGCATCGTCTACGTTAACAATTCGTCCGGCGTCGCACACAAGTACGCGATTAGACTGAAAGCGTCCGTCCGTGTAGATAAGGTCGGCTAGCCAGGATTCAGCGGGCATGATTACCGAGTTTAGTTGGACAGGTCCAGAACATTACACGATCCATCCTGGTTATCCTGTGAGTCCTGTCTACATCTAATTTTTGATAGCAAGCACCTCGCGGGCAGCAGTCCGATCACCGGTACAACTAATACGCCGCGGCGCATCCAGATAACTCAACTCAAACCCAAAATCTTCATACAACTCAATGATCCGCTCCGTCGCCTGGTTTGAAATCATCACTGGTCCGGGATGTGCCGCCAGTCGCTTCGCCGTTCGCACCTGATCGTCCCACGAAAAACCACCGGCGCTGTACGTCGTGAACTCTACATCATACGGTGGATCAGCATATACAAAATCATCATCCTCTAACTCGAGCGTCTCAATATCTTTACTACTGAACTCCCACTGTCGAAACAGGCTAGCGTAATTCGAAAAATCCTTCGCGTAATTGATCGCACTATACGTTCCAAACGGCACATTAAAATCGCCGCTCTTGTTAAACCGGCACAGGCCATTGAAACATGTTCGGTTCAGGTAATAGAACAATTGCGCCCCTTCCTCCGAGTGTGCCTTGCCCTTTCGAATCAGCCGATTGAAACGTTGACGATGACGATAAAAAAGCGCTTCGTCGTTCCTCATCTGCACTCGCATTCGCAAACCATTTTGCACCTGCCGATAAAAATTTATGAGATGGGAATTCACGTCATTCAGCAACGCATGTTTCGGCTGTAGTGCGAGGACCACCGAGAGGCCACCGCAAAACGGTTCTACGTATCGGCAGGTCCCGTTTGATTCCCAGATTGACTTGAGATGCGACACGAGCCAGCGCTTGCCGCCGGCCCACTTCAAGGGTGGTTTCAAAAAAGGCGTTGACATCGTATTCAGGAAATTCGAGCGTAAGGGGCGGTCACGGAGATGCGGACCCTACAGTACGCTCCGCGTTTTAGATGAACTTTACCTCCTCAGGTTTTTCAAGGATGAGAGTGTGTAGACCTTCGACAAACGGAGTGGTCGATACACGTAGTAGAGCGCATTCAACGATGATGGCAATGCGAGTGCCTGCCAGTCAGGCAGCGTCGGGACGAAGATCGAGCGCAAGGCCGAGATTAGTGCATCCCGTTTGCGGTCCATGATGCGCAGGTTGTAGAGATTGGTTTCCGTTGAATCAGCGTAGCCGTGAGTATTGAAGATCTGTGCGCGAATTCCTGCGGCCATGCGTTCCATTGTAGCGTCTTTATCGAGAGAGGCGACTATTGGAACCTTTATGTCAGAGAACAGTTCTACGAGCCGCAGTCCCAGAGCGAGCATGCGTGTAGCGTGTGCGTTCGCGGCGCGATTGATTAGTGTGTCCCAATCGATCTCAGGTGTTGCGCGTAGTGACTCAGCGAGCGAGGTTATCCACTCGAGGCGTCGCCAGAGATGTTTAGCACCGTGCATTGCCTGATACAGCAGAAGATCCTCAGTGCCGAAGGTCTGTACTGTAGTACCTGCCAGCGAGACGAATTGCAGTCGCGACATTACTTCATCCACTTTGAGTCCGAAGACAAAGCTCCGAGGCGCCAGGTCCCAATGCAGATCGACAACTGTGAACCACTCGTCGCGCATGAACTGAATCTCGCAGTGGTTACTCAGGTGCGAAGCGAGCTGCGCGGACGTCAGTTGCGGATTCATTTCATAGCCGAGGGACTCCAGTAGCAGGCGTACCCGTGCGAAGTCGCGTCTGTTGATCAGCAGGTCGATGTCGCCGGCTTGCCGTAGAGACATCTCGCCGTACGCCATCTGTGCGAGCAGCGCGCCCTTGAAGATTGCGACCGCAATACCGTGCTCCTGAAACAGGTTGTAAACACGCAACTGCTTGCCGACGAGGTGGAGCATGCTTTGCGAATTCGCAACTGCTTCACGCTTGAGACACGAAAGAACGTGGCCGGGCACCGCTGCGTTGGCGAGGTTTTTTTGAAGCAGCGGCAGAAGGCCGTGAGCTCGCGCCGTTGCGACGACGTAGTCCCAATCCAGATGCTGCCGGACCAGCGCGCCAGGAACCTCGCGCCGCGCGACACTCAACAGCAACTCATTTTCGCGGGCGTGGTTCATCTTGAAACGTTTAGCTACTGAACTGCCTTGGGCAACTGGTTCGTTGAAAGTGGCACGCCAAATAAGGTCGATTGTTTGAAGCTCGCTTTTCGGAGAACCTCAGTATCCCACCGCCAAACATAACCGTCTTTCACGAGATCGGCAGTTACTTTAAGTGTGACGTGTTCGCCTTCCATCAATTCAACCGGTTGAGAAAACGGGAAGAACCCGATGCCGTAGATCATTTCCGGTTCAGCCGGATGGTTTGAAAAACGAATGCCATCAGCGAGTTCGGAATCAAACCACACGGCCAGACCATGAGCGGTGCCTTTACGTGCAGCCTGCCAGGACATTTCAGCGTGGATGTCGGGACTATTCACTTCGTAGTAATCGAGCGTGGTCCAAGAGATCGGCGCAGTCAGCAACTGTTCGGGTTTTATTCTCGACTTTCGCCACGTGTTTGTCACAAAGCGTCTTCCCGCCGCAAGGTCCAGATCAAACTGGCTGCGCCACGGATCAACAATCTCTGCATATTGCTCAGGCGCCTCGACCACTGACGCCCACAAAATGTCGCGTTGTGGAATAAGCACGCCTCCACGGACCAACAATCGTTCGCGCGCATCGATGATTGAGGGAATGTTTTGTTCAAACCACGGAAGAACACCTCGTAGATCAGAAATGATAATCGTTGCTGGTTCCGGAAGTGTGATCTCGGTCGATAGCTTCTCGAAGAATTCGATTCGATCTGAGAAACCGTTTGCTACCGCAACCTCACGAGCAAGACCGACAATATTCTCTGGCTCCACGGCATAAATCCGGCGCGCCCCAAACTTGCACGCGAGCAGCGCAAATATTCCCGGGCCACAGCCAAGATCCATCACCACCGAATCGGGGCTCACTGCTTGACGAAGTGCCGCGGCATACGCATTCAAACGCGACGCGTCCGCAAGCATCTGCCCATAAAAGTGAACGCTGTACATCGAAGAGAGTAGCCGCGGAACGCTGATCTTCGTCTATCGGCGTTCAGCCGCGGCCAAAATCATTGAGAATCGTATCGCATAGCTCGGGAATGCGTGCCGGGTCTGCATGTGGCGTGACACGTCGTAGTGGAACGTTGTTCATAACACGCGTCAACAATTCAAACTCACGCGCCCGCATCTGCTTGTCCATCAACTTGGTTGCATAGGTGTTTGCGATTAGCGACAGCAATCCTTCCGATCGATCGAGAATCTCCACAAAGGGTGCGATCGTGTCGTGGCGTCGTTCAGCAAGATGATAAATCGCACCTAGCTTTAAAGGCTCAGGATGAAATTGATTCTTTAGATCGAGATAACACTTGTCCCAGTTTGGAGTGAGTTTTGGCAGGTGTGTCTCAGATCCATAAAGTGCTTTCACTGAAGCCGGCCACAAACGAATGCACGGGTATCCGGGTCTAACCACAAAATGATCACTGCGATCATCAAGAGTCACCACGTCTTCAGCCAGAATGCTATAGCCGCGCTCAGAAAATGCTGCTGCTGTAGTCGACTTGCCTGATCCTGTCGGACCCAACAACGCGATCGCTTCATCACCAACTGCGATCGCGCTGGCATGCAGGCAAACAACGCCACGCAGAAGCATGACAAAACCCATCACAGGGCCAAGAAGATAAGTAGTAGTGTCTTCGAGTGTGAGTGGTGCAGACCAATGTGCCCAAACTGCAGTGCCTGCCCGGTCGACTAAAAACTCTGTCTGATCTGCGTAGTGGAACCTGTAATACTTCCCTTCGAGCACACGAAAAACGCGCAAGGCAGGTTCACCGCATTCACTTTTGTATTCTGCGATGTAGGAGGTCTCGATCTGCGCGGCTGTTACATCGTTAACCCAATCAGGTAGTGAACCGAAGGATATGCAAACGTCTTCCGATGCTATTGTTGAAGAGGGAACTCCGGGAATTGGTCTGTTGGCAATGACACCAAGGCCATAGAGCGAGCACCGGTAATGCATGACAGATCAGGTTCCGGTTTTCGGACCGGCTCCTCCACCGCCACCGCCATCAAGGTTTCCTTTGGGGCCGACGTTCCGGGTGATCTCACGAATGTTTCCGTAAACGATTAGCTCGGGCTTGTGGTACCGCTTTTTTGTGTCGTGTTCCTTTCCAGCGGCTTCTGGTTTACGTTCCATGCATTGTCTCCATCTTTAGGCAGTTTCGGCGATTGTGGTCCTGCATTTGTTCACCTCTCGTCTCTGATTTTCGTCGAACATATGCCTGGGAGTTCGTAAGCCAGTAATTCAACGCATACACTCGAAGACTGGCCCACAGAGCATCGGCAGTGTCTTCTTCCACTACCGATCGTCGACGATCGAGGTTAACAAAAGCTCTGAGCTGCGGACTGACCTCAAAACTGTCGAGCCATCTTACACTAGCGCGCCTCACCAATTGAAGAGCCGGATCGGTTATAAGACCTGTTTTAGGGCGATTAACTACGGACGCCGGTAGTTTATCCTGCATCGCACGCCTTAGAATGTGTTTGTTGACACACCAGGGAACAGCCGGTATCGCCAACAAATACTCGACCAACCGCAGATCGATAAAGGGATGACGCATTTCTAAATTCAATCTCGTTGCTCCCGGATCGTAACCCTCGAAGAGTGACGTCCAGATTTTTGAGTTCAGAGCGCTCATTGCTGCCGGACGCTTTCCAACCGCCGGTTTGATCCAGAACTGCTTGTACCGTTCGCGGAGATTTGTTCGCGATGCAAAGGATTCATCGATCCATTCCGGAAAAAATCTGTCGTAATCATTTTTGCGCAGCATCCGTGAAATCCGCGTCCTGATACTTATACGGGGTTCGTTCATGAACGAGTCTCCGTCATAACCCGTGAGTGCCACTGGAGCAAAATCGGCGCAGAGTCGCAGGAGATTATGAAACTGTGCCGTCAGTGGCGAGATCAAAAACGGTTCCGGTTGATCCATGTCGCCCGATACCTGCTCGTCAAACAGAGAATACGGATCGGCATTGAGATGTGTGATTAGGATGCCGAGGTGTTTGGCGACTAAACTCGAATAGTGACGCTCTTGATCGGGGATTAGAGTGTCGTAAACAACTGCGAAGGCGCCGACCGTGGAGTGTTCGCGAGCGATTGCGGCAAGACTTGTTGAATCGAGACCGCCACTCATCGACACGGCAACACGATCCGTGCGTAGTCGATCTTCAACTGCACGTGACAGCAGTTCTGAAAAGCGTTCGACATAAGAATCCGGATCACGAAAGCGGATTTCAGCCGGGATTGACGGTGTCCAGTAGCGCTGAATCTTGATCTGGTTGTTCTCCACGGTGAGAGTGTGTCCCGGCGGCAGTCGCTGAATATCTTTAAAAACTGTAGTCGATTGATCCTGGTTAACTCCGAACAGCAGATAGTCGCCGATGGCGGTGTCGTTCAGTGTGTTTGAGACTTTTGGGTCGAGACGTAGCTCGTTGAGTCTGCTGCTGAAGTTAAAGCTATCTGCAGTTTGAGAAAAGAAAAAAGGCTTTACTCCAAAATGGTCGCGGGCGCAGAAGAGACGCTTCCGATGGTCGTCCCAAATTGCAAACGCAAAGTCGCCGATGAGGTGTTTGACGCAATCGTCGCCCCACGCTTCATAAGCGGCGAGGATCAGCTCGGTGTCAGCCAGAGGTTCGGGTAAGTTGAGTCTTGAGATTAGTTCGTCGCGAGCATCGATGCGGGCGTTAGCGCAGATTTTCACGGATTAGGTATGGATTAAGAGGCCCTGATCGATTAGTTTGTCGACCAGATCGAGTATGTCCCGGCGCAGCACCTCGGCATCAACGTCATATTCAGCGCGCAGTTTTTCGTAGGCGGCGGCGATCGAGTCTGATGAAGTGAGGACGGTTAAAAAGCGCGTGCCGACGTCGTCGAGTCCAAAATAGGCTTCGCTTTCCAGATTCAGAATTACAGACTCTTGCTGAAGCTGCGAGATCAGCACGCCGTCAGGGACTACGACGCAATCCGAGAATGTAATTTTCATGGCCGCGTATTCTAGCACGCGGTTCTGTTATGCTCTCTATCAAAAGGAGCCCCTGCGCATGCGAGCATTAACGAAGCTTCTTGCTGTCTTACTCGCAAGTTCTTTGGCCGTTTCGGCACAGTCAAATCAACCCGATCTCACCAAACAACCAACACTCTACGTCGTCGCTTACGCGCATCTCGACACTCAATGGCGCTGGCAGTATCCGCAAGTGATTAATGAATACATTCCGAAGACGATGCACGACAACTTCGCCTTCTTCGAAAAGTATCCGCATTACATCTTCAACTTCAGCGGCGCGAATCGTTATCGAATGATGAAGGAGTACTGGCCTGCGGATTATCAGCGCGTCAAGAACTATGTGGCTGCGGGTCGTTGGTTTCCCGCGGGTTCGTCGATGGAAGAAAGCGACGTCAACAGTGCTTCCGCGGAGTCAATAATTCGTCAGATTCTTTATGGCAATCAGTTTTTCAAACGCGAGTTTGGCAAGACGAGCGTTGAGTACATGTTGCCGGATTGTTTTGGTTTTCCTGCTTCGCTCCCGAGCATCCTCGCACACATGGGACTCAAAGGATTTTCGACACAAAAACTCACGTGGGGTTCTGCTGCACTTGCTGGTGGTCCAAATTCGATCGAGCAAACGCCCGAGGGCATTCCTTTTAATGTTGGATTTTGGCGTGGGCCAGATGGTCGCGGCATCATCGCAGCGTTCAACCCTGGAAGTTACGGGGGTCAGGTTCGCGAAGACATCAGCAGGAGTCCGGTCATCACTGATCCGACGGCGAGAAACAACCCAGTTGATTGGCCCAGAAGGGTCCAATTGAACGGTAAAGTCAGCGGACTGTTCACTGATTATCACTACTACGGAACTGGAGATACAGGCGGCGCACCTCGAGAAGATTCAGTTCGTATGGTTGAAGCGATCATCTCGCGCAATCCGTCGTTGGTACCTGTTTCGCCAAACACCACATCACCTACTTCTGTCGGTGGTGGACCACTCAACGTTGTCTCCGCAACCGCGGATCAAATGTTTTTGAATATTCTACCCGAGCAAATAAAAGGACTGCCCGTTTATCAAGGCGATCTGTTACTGACAAACCACTCAGCGGGCTCGATTACTTCGGAAACATATCAAAAGCGTTGGAACCGTAAGAACGAACTTTTGGCTGACGCCGCTGAGAAAGCATCCATCGGTGCATCGTGGTTGGGAACGCGGATCTATCCGCAGCAACGTTTGAACAATGCTTGGACGCTGGTTATGGGTGGACAATTTCACGACATCCTACCTGGTACTGCGACACCAAAAGCGTTTGAATACTCCTGGAATGACGATGTCATTGCGATGAACCAGTTTTCGGGTGTGTTGACCAGTGCAACCGAAGGAATCGTCGGCGCAATGAATACGCAAACGTCGGGAGCTGCGATCGTTGTTTACAACCCGCTTAACATCAATCGCGAAGATGTCGTTGAAGCGCAGGTCAGTTTTCCTGATGGTGTACCTGATGCTGTCCGAGTAGTTGGACCAGATGGCCGTGTTGTTCCGTCGCAGTTGTTGGAGAAGAAACAAGGCTCGGCAAGAGTACTGTTTCTCGCTAACACTCCTTCGGTGGGTTACTCCGTCTACGATGTTCAGCTCGCGCCAAGCTCGTCAACCAATACACAACTGAAGGTCACCGAAACATCACTAGAGAACAGTCGGTATCGAGTAGAAATTAATTCAGATGGTGACGTTGCCGGGATCTTCGACAAGAAAATTAACCGTGAAATTCTAAGTACGCCATTTCGACTCGCCATCAGGACTGACAAACCGGCCCAGTGGCCAGCCTGGAACATGGATTGGAGCGATCAGCAAAAACCAGCGCGTGCATACGTTGGAGGTCCAGCGCAGATCCGGATTTTAGAAAATGGACCTGTCAGAGTTGCGATAGAAATCACACGCGAAACTGAAGGTTCGAAGTTTGTGCAGACCGTGCGACTTTCAGCCGGCGACGCGGGTAACCGCGTCGAGTTTGGAAACGTGATCGACTGGAACACGAAAGAGGCAAACCTCAAGGCGACATTTCCGTTCACGGCTTCAAACCCCAAGGCAACATATAACTGGGACATCGGCACCATCGAGCGTGGAAACGATGACGAGAAGAAATTTGAAGTGCCTTCACATCAATGGTTCGACCTAACTGATCGCTCAGGCAGTTTTGGCGTGACCGTACTATCCGATTGCAAGTATGCCTCCGACAAACCAGACGACAGCACGTTGCGATTGACGTTGCTACGAACGCCTGGCATCGCACCTCGTGGTGGTTATGCTGATCAAGCAAGCCAGGATCTGGGCCATCATCAATTTGTTTACGGTCTTGCTTCGCATGCCGGTGATTGGCGCCATGAGCAAACCGACTGGGAAGCGCAACGGTTGAATCAACCACTTATCGCCTTCCAGAGTTCCAAGCATGGAGGTGGTTTGGGTAAGACGTTTTCGATTGTACGCATTAACAACAGCCGTGTGCGGGTGTTAGCACTTAAGAAGGCCGAGGAGTCGGATGAGATCATTGTGCGAGTTGTTGAGCTTGATGGTCGCAGCGTACCAGATGTGCGTCTAACGTTTGCCGCGCCGGTTGTTTCAGCGCGCGAAGCAAATGGACAAGAACAACCAATCGGACCAGCAAGGATCGCCGAAGGACAGTTGATTACGAGTTTGGGTGGTTATCAACCACGTACGTTCGCGGTGAAACTCGCACGCTCTCGTCTGAATGTCTCGCAAATAAAACAAACTCCGTTGACGTTGTCTTATGATCTTTCGGTGGCAAGTCGGGATGGCGAAAAATCTTCGCTGGGCTTCGATAGTAAAGGCGAGGCGATACCTGCGGAGATGTTGCCGGCTGAACTCTCATTCGGCAGTGTGATATTCAAACTTGCAAGCGCGATTGGACCAAGTGCTGTTGTTCCACGCGGACAAACCGTCTCACTGCCTGCGGATACGCGTCGCATTTATGTACTTGCTGCGGCAGATGGAGATCAAACTGCGACGTTTCAGATGGGTGCCACTCCGGTTGAACTGAAAATCCAGAATTGGGGTGGGTTGATTGGGCAATGGGACAGTCGCGTGTGGAAACAGACTGAGGTTCAAGTTCCACCTCGAACGCCACCGCCAGGTACTCCACCAGACATCGCGGCCCAATTATCAAGACCAAGGACTCGAATTGATCCATACGGAGAACTGGTGGAAATCACGCCCGGATTTATCAAACGCGATGAGTTGGCATGGTTCTCATCCCATCGCCACACACCAATCGGAGCGAATGAAGCGTACGCATATTCGTATCTATTTGGTTACGCGATCGATGTGCCTGCGAAGACGAGCACGCTGAGGTTGCCAAACAATGGGAACATTCGAATACTTGCGATCACAGCATCAAACGAACGCGACAGTGTGAAGCCGGCGCAGCCGTTGTACGATACGTTGGAACGCTGACCAAACGCATTCGCATTTCGATCTTTGTACTTTGTGCTTTGACCTTTGA
>PSRF01000014.1 GCA_003175865.1 Blastocatellia bacterium | reverse complement strand
AAGCGGCCCTATCCAGGGCTTCATTTTTGGCCCATCAGGCTTTAGTCGTTTTGATTTCCCAGGCGCAGCGGAGACCGCTCCGAACGCTATTAACAACCACGATGAGCACGCAGGTGTCTTTTTCGATTTCTTCGGAGGATATGGCTACGTGACGATCAATGGGCGTCCATATGCGCTCTACTACTTCGTGATTGGGATGAACAACCAAAACCAGATCGTCGGAAACGCGTTCAACATCATCACGAACCGGAGGGTAGCTTTCGTCGCAACACTCCCAGTCGCTGGAGGATAATTAAGAAACTATTGCTGCGAGGGCTAACCAATAAGCTCAGGGTCGAATGGATTCCTCGCTTCCGACGCACCTAGAGTTCCTGCCTCAATAAACTTTCGTCTTGCGCCTGTTTGTTCTCGCTCCTGCGAACGCGGCCAGCCCTGTGCCGAGTAACACCAATGTCATCGGTTCTGGCACGGCAACTATTCTGATTGTGAAAGGAACCTGATTAGTGAATGTTTCGTTGATGCTGCCGTTATAAACAAAAGCGACGGAGCCACTGTAAGAGCTCCCTGCAGGCACCGAAGTCGAAAATGTGACGGTAAAAATCGCCAGTGGGCCGAGAGTGTTACCATTCGCAACCGTGTGGTTTTGAAAATTGGCAATAAAGAGGGAATCGTCAGTGCTTGCGCCCGGCGGCCCATTAAAGGGGTGAGTCAAACCGGTAATCGTGTCTGTTTGTGTCGAGGTTGTGCCAGTGTTTGTGGCCGAGCCGAAAAACGTAACGCTTCCACCGGGCACAGTGGTAAGAGAGTTGTTAGTTAGCGATAGGACAAGCGGGTCGGCATGAACGACCATCTGGCAGAACCCTATGATCACAACCGTTGCTAACGTTAAGAGAGATTTGCGAGTCGGTGACATGGCCGAAGTCTCCTTTGAAATGCGAATGAGACGGCCGCGCGGCGGTCAACCGGGAAAAAGGGGGCGTACTATGTTGTCATGAACATGTCGGAGGGTGCTCCTACTCTAGCAAATTGCTAACCATGTTGCATAAACAAATTGCACAGCGGTCTGATCCAAAAAAGTCCGCAATTCTTTAATCGTGCAGCAGTCACTCAAATAACTTGCCGACCACTATTCAAGCCAGACAGCAAAGCACCTTTCGCGCATCCCTACTACTGGGCGCCATTCATTCTGATTGGTAACTGGAAGTGAGGCCGCATAGTGGTAGCGGCTTTCACTCTTCGTTCTGTTTAATGACAAAGCACTGCTGAACTGCTGAACGAAAAGTTGTTGAAGTGAGGCGAACGACCGATGCGTTGCAGTGCGCATGGCCCAGGTGGAAATTAAACCAGGCGCGATAGAAGTCGACCTATTTCTGGGCTGCCCTCGCGATGTAAGGCGAGGGGCGCTGACGTGTTCCGTGGACGAATTTTTTCCGATGGAAAAGGGGCGCCCACGGTGGGACGCCCCTGCGGATATCCGATGATTGTTCAGCGCGCACTACACCTGCGTGCCGAGTCGGGGGTAACAAGAATTACTTATCTGTTTTCAGGATCCTGAGACTCTGAACAAATGAGGCAGAATCGTTTATTGCGCTCTTCGTTCGTTAGGAATTCGACTTAGGCTGCCCAGCCCTCTTACGTCGGTACACTCCTCCGACTGCTGCTAACCCGGTGCCTAATAAAAGTAAGGTTGTCGGTTCTGGATTCGGAGTAACAGCTGCGAAAGAAGGACCCTGACTTACCACGCCAGAGCGCGGACCTCGATGAATCGCAGAGGTACTGATGCCTTGTTTGCCATTGAATTCGGATGACGCCGATCGAAACATGTCATCATCATCATCCTTCAGTGACTCTGAACTGAGCGTTGTGCTGAAAGAAGGTGACTGGTCCCTCTTATCGAAATCATCTCCGGAGTTGCCAGGCCGAAACGACTTAGCTTCAGCGCAAGGCACGCCGAAGGCGATTAACGAAACCACTGCGAGAAGAACCATTATCGGAAGTTTGTTCACGTGTAGTACCCCCTCGTTCGGATTTGCCGCAAGTTGAACTGTGTTATACAAATTTCGATCCATGGCAGGAACCTGCCAACTTCCTAGGAAATTCATGTAAGTAGAAGCTCTCTGGGTCAGAAAAAGTATGAATCTGAGATTTTTTTATCTAAGATCCAGACGGAATCCCAATCCCGATACCGAAAAATGGACCGATGGGCCACGACCAATACAGCGACAAACATGCCGTCCTATGTCCTTTAAAGATCGAATCAAAGATGAATGCCACAAATCTGAGTAAGTTTAGAATTGCGCTTCAGATAGTCTCGCGGATAAACCAAGGCCCACCGGCATCATCGTCAGATCCACAACACAGTGACGATTCTTCACGGCAAGCTCTACGCGAATGGCAAGTGAGGAAAGTCGAAATAGAAATGGATGAATCTGTGAACGCTAAAGTTATCGACTAGAAATTTGTAGCGTTGATGTGTCAGGCGTAGAATAGCGCCGCGCGAAATGGAAACGGCTCAGATGGAAGATCCTGTAAGCTCCAACCCACAAAACGAAAAAACAGATCCTTCTGCTGCGCCAACACAGATACTTCCGCGCGTCTTACTAACGGATGAAGAGAAGGAAGCGGAGTTTCAAGCAGGTCAGAGTCGAGTGCTCAAGATGATCGCCAACAACGCACCGTTGAGCGACATCCTGAAGAATCTGGTATTGCTGATTGAATCGCAATCACCTGAGATGCTTTGTTCAGTCCTCTTACTTAGTGCAGACGGTAATCACATCGAACACGGTGCTGCGCCGAGTCTCGCGCCGCAGTACGTGGAAGCAGTTAATGGCTCACCCATTGGTCCTAAACATGGTTCTTGCGGGACAGCTATGTATCGCGGTAAACCAGTTGTGGTAACGGATATTTTTACAGATCCTCTTTGGGAAGATTATCGAGATCTGGCCGAGCGGAGTGGTTTACGGGCTTGTTGGTCCACGCCGATATTATCAAAAAAAGGCAAAGTACTCGGCTCATTTGCGATGTATTACCGCGAGCCGCGCATTCCGACCGGCGCCGAAGCACGATTCACAACTGTTGCGACGCATATTGCCGGTCTGGCCATCGAACATTACGCCTCTCCATCAACTAGTGGTCCTTCTTCGATCGTACGCTCTTACTGATCATCCAATCACTACCATGCCAACTTTATCGTAAGTACTGAGTATGCCCTCACGCGGAGCGCCTGTTTGTTGCGCCGCAGCCCATATGTTTCCCATTACCGGACCACCTTCGAAGCCCCAGTTTCCCTGCGCATCCAACCAGTAACGTCCTGGCCAAATAGCTGTCGCCACTACTTGTTGCAACAGCATCAGATCCTGCACAGGTAGATTGCGACCGTTAATAAACACGCCAGTGTTTCCGTTAGATGCGTTGGTTGCGAGTGGTCCACCAATGTTAAGTCCGGCTTGCATGAGACCAACAGTTGGACCACCCGCAAATCCCCATCCACCGGTCATTGGGTCGTACCAGTAGTTACCATCCTGGACACTGACTCGATACGCCTTCTCGAGAACGTCGATCTGATCATCGGTGAGACGTACTGAATTAATTTTCACAGAACGTTTCGACTGAGAAGCGTTGGCCGTTTGCGTTGGTTCAAGGGGAGTATTCGAAGCCACTGCTGCCTTGCCCAGCTCCTGCATGAATCTCGTGACTTGTGCTTTAACGTGAGTCGATTGTATTGGACCCATTCCAGCGTTCATGCCGCGCAAGATAATTCGAGTTTCTTCATTGGATGTACCACCAACAACTCTGACCTCAAGTTGCACTGGTGACTTGAAGGGATTTTGTTGCACTTCGACGCAAACAAAGCCGGTTGGCGTCTCCTGGACATGCCAACCGAGTTTTTGTGCCGTTACACGACAGGCAGATAACATGCGCTCCCGTGGGAACTCGACAATGCATTGGTCTTCATATTGAGACATGACGGGACCTCTCTAAGCGTGGCTGATTGCCAATTGTCGATCGCCGAATGGCAGCAATGGAGATGTCGGCAATCATAATTTGCAAGCGTACAAGTTTCCCGAGACTCGTCAATGTGCAATTGCAGTACGAACGTCAGGCTTTTCGTTTGGTGCCTTATCACCTTTCTCTTTTGCCTTCGGTTCGCCAGCTTCACCAGCAGCGCCTTCAATAACTGAATTAACTTCGCCACCGATCAGAATTGCTGCTCCGGTCAGATATAACCAGAGCATCAGAATAATCACAGCACCAAGCGATCCATAGGTCTTGCTATACGAGTTAAAAAAATGCAAGTACACACGAAAGCCGAGCGAAACTGCTAACCAAAGCACAACTCCGACGATTGACCCTGGAGTAATCCATTTCCACTTCTGGTCACGAAGATCAGGCGCTATGTAGTAAATCAGGGCAAACGCAACCAGCATGAACCCCAACACGATTGGCCATTGAATGATCTTCCATCCATCGAGAAAGATGATTCCAAAGCCGTAAGACCGGGCAATGTATTGAGCAAGCTTCTCTCCATATAAAACAAGGACAAGCGCGGTGATGATTAGCACTGATAAAAAAATCGTCAGTGAAATCGCGACAAAGCGCTGTTTCCACCACGGCCGAGTCTCCTTAACGTCGTAAGCAACATTCAGCGCCTGGGTAATGGCACCCATACCGTTTGAAGCCGCCCACAACGCCGCGAGCAATCCGAAAGCAACCTTGCCTCCACTACTCGCGGCACTAATCTCATTCATCGTCGAGTCCACCAGAGTAAAAGCAGCGCCAGGTAAGACTTTACTTAGATAGTTGAATAGTGCCTGGCGCAATCCGGTACCAGACCCAAGCAGCAGACCGATCACAGAAGTGAGGAATAGAAGTAGCGGAAAGAGTGCGAGTAGAAAGTAATAAGCAAGCTGCGCTGAACGTCCAAGAACTTCGTCCTTTTGAATCTCACCCCAAACTCGTTTCGAGAACTTCACTAACGACAGGCCACCAAGATTCCAGACGGCTGACATACATTCCTCCTGTGACGAGAAAGGGACACCTCAGGGTGCAATGTCTATGCCTTGCAAAAGTAGAACTGAACCCTACATTTTTCAACGGCCTCGGAGATACTGGCGTCGCATACAGCACGGGAATCTTTCACTCTTTATTTCAAGAGTCCACTATCGTCTTTTGCCACTTAGTCAGAGAGGCAAACGACAAATCACCAATGATGA
>PSRF01000174.1 GCA_003175865.1 Blastocatellia bacterium | reverse complement strand
GGCGGGTTTACCACACGTCTCGACCGGTTTCCCTGGGCCACACTTTTGACTGTAACGAAGAGTACCAGGAACAACACCAACAGAAGACCGACTAGTAGGAACAGCCTGTGCCGTTTGTCGGATTCGACATTCACATTTTTGTTCATGACGCATCCAAGAGTAGACAGATGTCTGGTTAACAATTAGACGTCTGGCTAGAATGCAAAGTCCGAAAATCTTTATGGTGAGGAGCTGCTATGGCGCTTAGCGGGCAACAACTCTCGAGTGCGGACGCGCGACGCGAGGAGTTGATAGAGATTTGCGCTGGCTTGCCTGAAATCGTGATTGAACCAGCAGGAGAAACGCACCTGTCGCTGCGGATCCGCAAAAAGATCTTCAGCTACTATCTGTTTGATCATCATGGTGATGGCAAGATTGCTCTTTGCTGTAAATCGAATCTGAACGAGCAACGACGACTTGTGCGTGACGATCCAGAGTCGTTCTTTGTTCCTGCCTACCTTGGATCGAAGGGCTGGATTGCAATTCGACTCGATCTTGATGAGGTTGACTGGTCCACAGTCACAGAACTATTGCGTCGTGCGTATCAGGAACTTGCGCCCAGAAAACTTGCGGCACTTGTGGATTCGGCGGGGTGACTAATTGCAGAAGAGCACTGAAATTCGTCGCGCCGTGTTCGAGGATGCGGAAGCCATTGCGCGAGTCCTGCTCGACTCGTTCATCGAATACAAATCGCTGTACGTGCCGCAGCGGTACGATGCAACTGTCATCGCGCCAGATGAGGTGAAGGAACGACTCGAAGAAGGACCAGTCTGGGTTGCGATTGTTGATGAGTATATCGTTGGCACAGTCGCGGCTAATGAAAGAGACGAGGGGCTCTACATTAGGGGAATGGGAGTCGTGCCAAAAGCGAGAGGACTGCGACTTGGTGAATTACTCTTGAGAGAAGTTGAGCGCTACGCAGTTGAGTGCGGCCACAAGCGCATGTTTCTCAATACGACTCCGTTTCTGAATCATGCGATTAAGTTGTACGAAGGGTTTGGTTTTAAATTCACCGACGAGATAGATGAACGTTTCGGAACTCCGTTACTAACGATGGAGAAGAATCTCTAACGAGTTACCCTTTAGTAGTCCCCTTGATGAAATGATTCAAGTTCTTCTGTCGGACCGCGTACGTCTCGTGCGCTTAAAGTTTCCTCAGAGGCTTGCTTACGTAACGAAGCGCACGAGACTTACGCGGTCCGACAAAAGAGCTTGAGCAGTTCCTTCGGCGGCACTACTAAAGGGCCAGTTTCTAGTTGTCGGCCTCCAAGGGCACGATCTCCAGAGTCAACTTCTGAGTTCCTCGGATGACCATCAACGGGGTCTTTTTCCCGATTCGTTCGTCGGTGAGCAACTTATGCAGATCGTCTATGCCTCGCACCGGTTGGTTGTCGAAACCGATGATTACATCGCCAGCAAGCAGTCCTGCACTAGTCGCCGGGTTAGAGCCCTCTTTTCCTTCAACAGCACTCTCGTGGGATATGACAAGAACTCCACTCTCAAGCGGCAGTTGATAATAGTGAACAATCCGACGTGGCAGCGGAACATTCTGTCCAGCAATGCCAATGTAACTTCTACTCACTCGTCCGTCTCGTATCAATCGACCTGCAACAAACTTTGCCGTGTCGATCGACGTAGCAAAACAGATTCCCTGTGCCGGCAAGATCATCGCAGTGTTCACGCCGATGACTTCTCCATGAGAGGTTACGAGCGGCCCACCTGAGTTGCCCGGGTTGAGGGCTGCGTCTGTTTGAATCACGCCATCCATCAAACGGCCTGACTGCGCGCGCAATGAACGTCCTAGCGCACTTACAACACCTGCGGTCACTGAGTACTGAAAACCGAAAGGGTTTCCAACCGCAATCACCAATTGACCGACGCGTATCGATTGTGAGTTGCCAAGCTGCGCAGGTACGAGGTTGGGCGTTGTGATGCGAATGACGGCAAGATCGGTGTGCGGGTCGTCTCCAATGAGCTCAGCTTCGGAGCGCCTGCCATCGGTGAGCGCCACACGAATCTTGCTGGCGCCATGTACAACGTGACTATTGGTGAGAATGAAACCGTCGGGTGTGAAGACGAAACCTGAGCCGCTTCCGCCGATCTCACGTGGTCGGTTGCGGGCGCGCCCTTCGTTTGTGTTTCGACCGATTTCGATGTAGACGACGGACGGGCTGATCTTTTCGGCTGCCTCGATTACAGCGCGCGAGTAGGCATCCAGTAAGTAGTCATCAGAAGGCGTCGCAGTAGTAGCCTGAGAGTTGTTGGTCTCAAAATCCCCTGACAAGAATTCAGAATCAAAATTGATTGCGTTAAATCGAGTGTTGTTCATATTCCCCTCTTGTTCTAAACCTGTAACTAACTTGTATCGCGAAGTCGTTAGATGCGCAAAACCCTGTTTGCAATACGCAGGTCGACTCGGTTTTGGATTGCTTCGAATAAAGTGGCCCTTGGAGTGCGACGGCCCGGCGTCGCTTTGTAATAGCTACAACTTTTGAATTGGGGGAGTTGTCATTATTACAAGGCGACGCCGGGCCGTCGCACTCCAAGGAGGTTAATCCGGACAAGCAGCGCCGAACTTGGCCCATTCCTGAAACTTAGCAGCAAACTCATCGTGACTGATGGGAGGTAGCGTGCGGCCTTCGCCGGGATTCCATCCCCACAAGACGAGCTTGTCTGACGTCACGTGCTCGACAATTCCTTCCACAGACTTGCCGTGGTTTTGTTTCGGGTCTTTCATCTGCTGACAAATTTGACCAGGAGTTTTTCCTTCCCAAATCATGGGCATGTTCGGTGGTGGTAAATGCCAGTTTGGTGCGCCAGGTGGCATGTTCAGGCCGGCGACATTTTCTTCCTGGTGACATGCGCTGCACTTCTGCGCAGTGACACCGTGACCAAACGGACCTCGCCTGACGTTCTGTGCGTGAATGTGATTGTCATCGCCTTGTCTTGGGAAGTCGCCGTTAGCGTGACAGTTCAAGCAGCGCGGATGTTTGAGGACTGGAATGATGGCGAGGAAGGCGGCCTTTGCACGCGCGTCATCACGTTGAACAAGCGCATCTGTCTTCACTGAATAGAGAAGCAATGCAATTAAAATAACGAAGAGGATGCATACGCACGTAGTTAGTCGCGGTAATAAATACGTCATTTACTCTCCTGGCTTTCGAGTTTTATGCCACGGCCTTGCGCCGTCGTACTCACGTTCGCAGCTACTCGAGACGATTTTGATTCTTCATTGCGCGAAGCGCAGCACGCGTAAAAATGGGCTTATTAGCTGGAAAACATAAAGGTCCACGGTGCTAGCCGTTGTATCAGATCAACCCATATCAACTCTTCCAATCGGCAAGCGTCTGACACGCTTACCTGTCGCTGCAAAGATCGCGTTCGCCACTGCCGGCGCAACTGGCGGCACACCCGGTTCACCAACTCCCGTCGGTGGTTCGGTGCTCGGCATTATGTGAACTTCGATCTCAGGTGATTCGTTCATGCGCACCATCGGATAGTCGTGGAAGTTCCTTTGTTGAACTCGACCGTTCTCGAAAGTTATAGCGTCTTTCAGCGCGGCGCTGAGACCGAAGACAATTCCACCCTGCATCTGTGCAATCACCGAATCGGGATTCACGACGCGACCACAATCTACTGCACAGACAACTTTGTGAACTCGCACCTCGCCTGTTTTGTCTACTGACACTTCAGCTACTTGAGCCACGTAGCTATCAAACGAAAAGTGAGTAGCGATGCCACGACCACGCCCGGCTGGTACAGGACTGTCCCACTTTGCTTTCTCCGCCACGAGATCGAGCAAGGCTTTCATCCGAGGTTGATTTGTGAGCAACGTCCGACGAAGTTGCACTGGATCCTTTCCACCGAGATGAGCCAATTCATCGAGAAACGCTTCGACTGCAAAACCGTTGTGCGAGTGTCCAACTGAACGCCACCACAAGACTGGAATCGTAAGCTTAGGTGTGTGCAGATCAACCTGAACGTTCGGAATTCCGTAGAGCAGATCTGCTGCCCCTTCCACTGAAGTCGTGTCAATTCCGTTCTGAATGCCAAACTGCTCGAAGGGCGTACCTAACATTATCGATTGGCCAACAATCGTGTGTGTCCATGCAATGGGATTTCCATTCGCATCAACACCACCTACCATCCGGTCGTACCACATTGGACGGTAGTAACCTCCATGCATGTCGTCTTCGCGCGTCCAGACCACTTTGACTGGGGACTTGATCGCCTTTGCAACGTGGACTGCTTCGCCTACAAAATCGTTCGCCGGATTTGCGCGACGCCCAAAGCCTCCGCCGAGAAACGTTGTGTGGATCTTTACTTGTTCCGGTTTCAAACCAGCGATGGTCGCTGCGGCCATTCGGTCACCAGTTTGAAACTGTGTGCCGGTCCAGATCTCACATGCATCACTCTTCAAATCAACGACGCAGTTCAGAGGCTCCATTGTTGCGTGGGCAAGGTATGGAACTTCGAACTCAGCTGTAATGGTTTTTGCCGCACCGGCCAGTGTCTTTCCCGGATCTCCAACTTTCTTCGCTACCAGTCCTGGAGACTGTGCAAGTTTCGCAAAATCAGCCCGCATCGCTGTTGTTGAGAGACTAGCGTTTGCGCCGTCGTCCCATTTCACTTCGAGTTTGTCGCGGCCGAGTTTGGCTGGCCAAAAACCTTTGCCGATAACGGCCACTCCGGAAGGAATCTGGACCACATCTACAACACCAGGCACAGCACGAGCCTTGTCAGCATTGAAGCTGAGGACCTTTCCACCAAAGACAGGTGACCTCGCTACTACTGCTGTCAAGAGTCCGGGCGCCTGCACATCAATTCCGAACTGTGCGGTCCCGTTAACTTTTGCGGGGGTGTCCAAACGTCGTGTCGACTTCCCGATGATCTTGTAATCCTTCGGATCCTTGAGCGTTACATCTTTGGGTGGTTGCAGTTTTGCCGCCGCGTCCGCGAGTGAGCCAAACGACGCGCGTCGTCCACTTGCCGAATCAATCACGAAGCTCTTTTCGGCTCTCAAGGACTTTGGATCGACATTCCAGTTTTGGCCGGCTGCAGCGATGAGCATTACGCGAGCAGTCGCACCTGCCTTGCGAAAGCGTTCCCACTCAGAAGCAGTGCTTGTGCTGCCGCCTGTCATCTGAATCCCGAACACCGGATGGTTGTAGGCCGGATCAACAGGTGCAGATTCGTAACGCACTTTCGACCAGTCGGCTTCGAGTTCCTCCGCAGCTAACATCGCCAGGGAGGTGTATGGACCTTGGCCCATCTCTGATTTGTTGATGATGACCGTGATAATGTCATCGCTACGGATGCGAATGAAGGCATTTGGCGCAAACGGGTCCGCGGGTGCGAACGACTCAGTGGCGGAAGCTAGTTTCGGTAGGTGAATAGCGATCAGTAACCCACCACCAACCGCGGCGCTCGTTCTCAAAAAGTCGCGCCGACTGATTGCTTGTTTGGTCGTGCTCATTCGGCCCTCCTTCCCGCCGTTTTCATTTCTGCAGCTCGATGAATTGCCTCACGAATACGCGAATATGTGCCGCAACGACAGATGTTGCCTGACATTGCATCGTCGATATCGTCGTCACTTGGTTTCGGGTTCTCTGCGAGCAACACAGCGGCACTCATGATCTGGCCTGATTGACAATAACCACACTGCGGAACATCGATTTCAATCCACGCACGTTGCAATGGATGACTGAGATCGGTCGATAAGCCCTCAATGGTTGTTATCTGTCGGCCGACTGCGTCTGAAGCTCGTTTGACGCAGGAACGAATTGCCTGACCATCCAGATGCACAGTGCATGCACCACATTGGGCCATGCCGCAACCGTATTTAGTTCCGGTCAATCCCAGTGAATCACGCAAGACCCAGAGGAGTGGAGTCGATGGATCAACGTCGACCTCCAAACGTTTGCCGTTGACATTCAGAGTAATCACAATGGGACTCCTTCGACTGACTGTTGAAAGATTTGCGTCGTATGTTAATCGACCGGTGGATTTAATAGTAGGCTTAGCGTCAATTTTCTGTTCGTGTTAGTCCGTGTGATTTTCGTGGATCGTTCGTCCTTGTGTATCAATAGACGATCCACGAAATCACAACTAACACCAACGAAGCTTAACAGCAACGCTCAATCTTGCGGCATGAAGGCGGTACCACCTTGCGGTAGCGGGGGTGGGTTTGCTTCTAAATCCGGCTGGGTTCTCTAACTGAATTTCTAAAACTCTTGGCCGCTTTCGTTGGTTTGAGACCGATTTTAATGCCTGACGTTGACGGACGTGAGTGGCACTATTTCTGACACTGCGCTCAGGCCTGCTATGATGCTCTCACATGTTTCATCGCGCACGTTCAAAGGAGACCGTTTTCATCGCGCTTGCAGCGTCTGTACTCATCGCACTGAGTGTTTGTTTACCCTGGCTTCAGGGGTGCCGCAACGCGGAACATTTCGCTGCATTCGCTCTGGTTTCATTCCCGCCAACTCACGCTTTGGCGAACTCCGCAAATGGACGTCATGAAACTGTTTCGTCAAAAGCAAAGTCAGTAAACGAAACGCCTCCTTATGGCAAATCTTATTGCTTCGACTGGAACGTAGTTGATCAGAAGTTTGTAATCGATAACTTCTCTCGTGCGGTCAGCGATCTGTCCAAGGTTCACTCAAACCAGCAAGATCGGGCACCGCCTCTCCCGCTCTAATTCACAACAACTAAATCCAGGACACATCGAATCGTGTGCAGAAATGCGCATGCGATCAGTGTTATGCGTCTATCTGTTTTACAAGGGAGATTAGAATGAGTTCGGAATTCATTGTAGTGATAGTGTTGGTAGGACTTGCCGTCGCAGGGTTGGTCTATCTCGAGCGTCATTCGCGCAAGAACCGCGAAAGATAGCATTGCCGATTTCCAATTGCCGATTGCCGATTGCCGATTGCTTCTAGCATTGGCACTCGGCGGTTGGAAATGATCAGTTCTCCATGGAGCACGATTATGAAGAAGTTACTCCACGCGTTGATGGACACTCTCCTGATTCTATTGGGGATTCTGTCCGCAGGTTTTGGGCTAAAAGGTTTCCTGCTTTCCAGTCATTTCATTGATGGTGGCGTCACGGGAATCTCAATGTTGCTGTCCAACATTCTCGGTTGGCCACTCTCAATCTTGATCCTGGCGATCAATTTGCCTTTTATCGGCCTCGGCTACAAACAAATTGGAAAACGCTTTGCGATCAAGAGCACAGCTGCGATTGGTGGTCTCGCGTTGTGTCTGGCTTTTATCAAATTCCCCGATGTTACTCCCGACAAACTCTTAACAGCAGTGTTTGGCGGTTTCTTCATTGGCGCGGGGATTGGCCTTGCAATTCGAGGTGGGGCAGTACTTGATGGTACAGAGATCGCTGCTTTGCTGATCAACAAGAGTAGTCGTGTACTGAAGGTTGGCGACGTGATTTTGATACTGAACGTTGTGATCTTCTCTGCGGCTGGTTTCTTTCTGGGAATTGAATCGGCGCTCTACTCGATGCTGACCTACTTCGCTGCTTCGAAGACAGTCGATTTTCTGATTCACGGTGTTGAGGAGCACACGGCGATCATCATCATGTCGGAAAAGAATCAGGAGATCCGCCACGCAATAATTCGTTGTCTCCGTCGAGGTGTTACGGTTTTCAAAGGCAAAGGCGGTCTAACTGGCGACGAGCAGGACATTCTGTTTTGTGTTGTAACCCGTCTGGAGATTGGTCGCGTGAGGTCAGTGGTCGAGGAACATGACCCGAGCGCGTTTGTTGTCGTGCATGCGTTGGCGGATGCTGAAGGAGGAGTGGTGAAGCGCCATGCACATGCTTAACTAAAAATGCGCTTTGTACTTTGAACTTTGAACTTTGAACTTTGAACTTTGTGCTGTAGATGTCTTTTGAACCTAGCATTCCCGCTAAGGATCAAAGCACAAAGCACAAAGCTCAACCCGGCCTACCTCGTTACCACGTTTCCATCTGAGTCATACATCGTCACATCCCCAAACGGTGTGACTTGATCCTTAACTTTGTCCCAATCACCCACGATCACGATCGCAGCGTGATATGTGTCAAAGTATTTTGCTGCTACGCGTTGAATGTCGGCGACTGTTAGACCTTCAATCTTCGGACGGAAGTCGTTGATAAAACTCTTGTCCAAGTCGTATGTATAGATCGTGTTGATACGACCAGCGAGTCCGCCCTGACTTGCGAGTTCAATTGAGAAATTACCGGTGCTGTACTCCTTCGCCGCGTTCAACTCCTCGTCAGTGACTGGCAGTACCCTCATGCGATCAAGTTCATAAAAGATTTCGAGGAGAGTTGGTCCAGTCACCTCGTTACGCACGAAAGCCCCAGTTACAAACGATCCGGTCTTCAGTTGTGTATTTGAGTTGCTGAAAGGCGAATAGGTATAGCCCTTTGCCTCACGAATGT
>PSRF01000142.1 GCA_003175865.1 Blastocatellia bacterium | reverse complement strand
TCATTGGGCAGCAACGCAACGCGACGGATGCGTTCATAGTCGGCAAGGTCAGACGTTAGTCCTGCCAGATCCCTTTGAACCAATTTGATAGCCGCAGCATCTTTACTGAGTTCGGTCCGATCCTTCGGAAATGTTTCCTTCGCATCGCTCAAAGCGTGAGTCAGATTCTCCCAATCCGGCACCACTAACGCGACAGGTTGTTTACGACCAGCACCAACAACCACCACCTGGCTTATAAGCTCACTTTGCTTCAATAGACTTTCAATCAATTGTGGCGCTACGTACTTGCCGTTGGAAAGCTTGAAGAGATCTTTTTTGCGATCGGTGATGTACAAACGACCCTCTTTGTCGAGATGGCCGACATCACCAGTATAGAACCAACCATCTTTGAGCACTTCGGCAGTAGCTTCAGGTTGGCCGTAGTAACCGCGCATCACATTTGGACCACGAACAAGAATCTCACCGTCTTCCGCGATCTTTAATTCGATGCCCTCAAATGGAATTCCTACCGAACCTACATGATTGTTTCCGGGACGATTAGCGCAAACGATACAAGTTTCTGTCGCCCCATAGCCCTGCAGAATAGGAATGCCCGCAGCCAAATACGCATACGAAAGTGCCGGTGAAAGTGGGGCACCACCTGAAACAAAATATCTCAACCGACCACCTATCCCTTCGCGCCATTTTGAAAAAACCAGACGACTCGCAAGGCGTTGTTTCAGTCGTAACCCGAGCGGTACCCATCGTCGATTGTCTTTCAACTCACCATAATGCTGCCCAACGGTGAGTGAACTCATGAATACGTTCTTCTTCCATCCTTTCTGCGACATGCCCTTCTTCACAATGCGGTGGTAGACCTTTTCAAAGAGTCGCGGCACAGCTGTCATAACTGTGGGTTTAACTTCTCGCAAATTTTCGCCGACCTGATCGAACGATGCCGCGTAATACACCGATATACCGGTATAGCAGAACACGTAGAATCCAGTGCGCTCGAAAATGTGAGACAACGGCAACACGGAGAGTGCAACGTCTGTTGGACCAATCGGCAAACCCCTACTTACTGACAACACGTTTGACATGAAGTTATTGTGCGTCAGCATCACACCCTTTGGTTCCCCGGTCGTACCTGAGGTGTAAATTATTGTTGCGAGATCATCCGGTCGCACCGCCTTCAGATAGGCGTCGAATGCTTCAGGCCGTTCCTCGGCTTGCGCCCGTCCCTTCTCTTCGAGACTTCCCAGGACAATAGCGTGCTCAACTCCGTCGGCAGCTTCCGGATCGAAGAAGATTATGTGCTCGAGCATGCGATCGGTAAGCACCGATCGCGCATGTTTGAAGAGTCTGCGGTTTGAGATAAAGATTGCTCTCGCACCTGAGTCGCGAAGAATGTACTCGATCTGCTCGACGGCTTGAGTCGTATAAATCGGAACGTTGATTGCACCAAGACAAAGGATCGCCAGGTCCGCTATCGACCATTCCGGGCGATTTTCAGAAAGGAGAGCGATTCGATCACCGGGTCTTACCCCCAGTGAGGCCAACCCCAGTGCCACGGCCTTGACCCGGTCAATAAACTCACCGGCTGATGTGTGAATCCATTCACCCTCGACGCGCTGATTTAACGCGTCTGTCTTGTTATGGGTTAAGACTGCTGCAAGACACAATCCGGGTAAAGACGAAGACTTTGTCGAGGGCGCGTCCGTTTTCAAGTCTTTTTTAACTGAAGCCGCCGAAGCCACAGATCGTCGTCTCCTGTGCGTTTAGTCGGGAATGTCTTGAAAGGATTGTCGAGCATCATACTACATTGGTGACACAGGACCCGTATGGGCGGGCTCCAACTCCGATTCACTGTGCCTCTTCCTCTTTCGAGGCTGGTTTTCGACCCGACCATTCATGGTCGCGAGACCTGCTAACACGAGAAACAGAAGCGCGTTTGATGTTGTGTGTAAGGTGAAGTCGAAAAAGCTGTGTACGAGAACTGCGAAACAACCGCCTAACGACGCGAGAGCAACACCGCGTCGAAAGTCGTCATGAGATTTCATGCGGACGAAAGCACGATAGAAAAGCAACAGGACAAAACTCAGCGCCAGTACAGCTCCCACGATTCCGGCATCCGATAACACCTGCAAGTAATCATTGTGGGCCTGCTCCAGACGAAACAATCCGTTGCGTGAATCGAAGCGAGTGTAAATGACTCCGAAAGCACCGAGTCCTGTTCCCAACACCGGATGAGCCTTGATCATCTCGATGGTAACTGCCCAGAAGTGAGCTCGGCCGGTCGTTGGATCGTCCGTATTTACGCTGTCAATCAAACGCGTCAGCGATAGCTCACCACCCATCATCGTTACCCCTACAAACAATCCCACCAGCAGTGCGACAGCTAATCCAATCCTGATTAGAGCATCTCGTACCCGACTCCGCTTCCTCTTTCTATGGCCACGTTTGCTCCAAAGCGCAGTGACCAGAACGAAAAACAGAACCTCGGCAACCAGACTGATGATGCCGCCACGTGAACTCGTCATGACCAACGCGACACCCATCAAGCCCGCAGCGAACGCGTAGAGGATCTGTTTGTCTTTATCGACAGCACCAGCAAAGAGGAGTCCCAGTGGCAAGGCGATCGTAAGTTCCATGTAACCAGCAAAGTGGTGTCGATTAATGAAGGGACCAAAGGCAGTACTCTGATTGAGTTCCCGCACCCAGTAAACCTTCGTGGGGCTAGTGAATGATTGCGTTAGGCCGAAAATGGCGAGGCAGAACCCGAAGATTAAGATGGTTCTTACTAAAAGACGCAGCCGGTGTGGCGTGTCAGTGAAGATTAATGTCGCTGCAAAGAAAATTAGCAACGTGCTCAGCTGCACCAAGACCAGTTTGGTGGAATTCGGATCGAGCGAAAGACTTTGCACCAGCGCGACGGTGGTGATTCCGCCACTCGAAATACTTCGAACCGGGAGAAGTTGAATCAGTCCGAGGCCGATAATACCAATGAGTGGAACTTGCAGTGGACTCCGACTGAGACGTAGTTGACCAAGCTGCCACGAGTCGATCACCCACAAGATGATGATCGTTAGTGCACCAAGATTGAACAACTCCAACGCCCAGTAGTGCACCGTTCCATAAGCGAGCGCAGAGGTAACGATCGCGACGCAGATGATCAAAAAAACAAACCGGCTCGCAAGCGTGTGTTTGATTCGGTAAATACTTCGCGGCGCCGACGTCGTGCTTATAACGGGAGCAGACTCGGGCGCAACGATGATACTACTGTCGTTTGATACTGAAGTCGTCATACCAAACCGCACCGAAGATTGGGCAGATCTTGTCCTTTTCACATGGCGTGCGTGCAAGGTGAATCTTTATGGCCTCGGTTTTGTCCCCAGTCTTGAAAGAAACAGAGGTTCGGTTCCAATCGCTGTCGCCGTTTGGCGCTTCGCTCGAGCTGGCCAGGACTGATTGGTCCGACGCATTGAGAATTTGGACAAAGGGAGTGTCGCCACTCTGCAGCTTCTCGGTTCTTACATAGCACTCGAACTCGTATTGAGTTGACGGCGCGACAGGAACCAACTCGTAAGCGTCTAGGAAGTCGAGTCTGGCTCGGACCTGAAAAACCAATCTCAAACTCCGCATCCCGTTATGTGCTTTCTGTGGATCGATTCCTATCTGCATCTGCGGAGCGGCATTTACTTGCCACCCAAATGGAGTGTCTTTGCTATGCGATATCGTCTCCTCAAACCCTCCATCGACAACATGTCCTAAGTCGGCTTTGAAGGCGTCGCTGGGCGCAACGCTATTCCATATCTTCATCGCGTCATGAAATCGATTCAGCCCGATAAGCGATGTAATCAGCGCATTCGCCCCAGTCTGCTGGTCTTTCTTTTGTGAGTCACTAAGACTGTTCCAGATTACAAGTCCATCCTCAACGCGGTTCTGTTGTAGGAGATACAAAGCAAATTCTGACTTCGCAGTTGGATCATCTCCAATCGCTACTTTCAGGGCCGCGATATCGTTGCCATAGATTTCAATTGCTAACCTGAACAATTGCGGTTTTAACTCGGAATCCGACTGCGCGGCGAATTGCAGGTCCGAAAACGCTTCGTTGTAACGCCCACTTCTCAGCAATAGATTGCCCAGGTACCAACGGGGCCACGCGTATGAAGGTGCCAACTCAACCGATTTGCGCAGCGCTCGTTCGCCTCTGCCGACGTCACCAGCTTGTTCGAGCGCTATTCCCAAACTCATCCAGAAGCGATAATCGTTTGGCGAAAGGCTGACAGCCTTTTCATACTCGGCGACGATAAGTGCGGACTGATCAGGAGTGAGTTTCTGCTGATAGACAGTTCCAAGGCGCCAATGAGTTAACGGATCGTTCGGTGCGAGTGAACTAGCGAGTTTAGCCTTGTCGACACTGTTTTCGGCGGTGTCGAAATATTCGGCCATTGTGTTGCCAAGGTACCATTGCAAAACGAAGTAGCACCAGAACACCGCGAGTCCGATCGTCAAGATAAGAAAGACTCGAGTTACAGTGCGGCGACTATTGAGCTGAATTAATTCCTGCGGCATTTCTTCCGATGTTCAGGTGGAATGCTTACTAAGTCGACGACAAGCTAAAGCTTATCGAACATTAGCCAGAGCTGAGTTCTTCGATTGTGATGCGCATCCGCTTAACTGTGATTTGTCGCTCTGCACAGCATCGAACAACCTCATCGACTCGTTCCGGTGTCATCTTGAGACTCGAAATCACAACCTCGTCGATCCCTTGTTGTTCGCAAACAGTCGCGATGTCGCCATTGCCGCCAAAAACGCGCAGCCCATGAATTACCTTGCCATTCTTTCCGGGATCGTCGTCGAGAAAACCAATCGGTGATAACTGCAACTCTCGATTATTCAACAACTCACGAAGCAATAACTCGCCACCGTCACCAGCACCGTAGATTAAAACACGCCGTCCTTTATTCCTTGCGCCGTCAGGAATAATCTGACGAAAGAGCCGAAAGGCCATTCGACTACCGCCGAGAAACAAAAGCATCAAGATGCCATCAATTACGAAGACAGTACGCGAATAACCTTCAAACCGAAAAACAAACAACACAACCAACAAACTGGCTATGGAACTCAGGATTACAGCCTTCGTGAAAACGATGAGGTCATCGATCGAGGTGTAGCGCCACAACCCTCGGTAAACACCCATCGCCAGGAATGTCGACATTTTTACAAACACGAGCACGGGCAGCGTGCGAATGAACAACTGCCATGCTGGACTATTCGAAAAGGGACCAAACTTGATCGCGTACGCACTCCAGTAAGCGAGAATGACAAGGATCACGTCCAATAAGACTTCGAAGATTCTTCGCTTGTAGGAAACATCGACGAGAAAAGCATAGAGCGGCTTTTCTTTGAACGCAGCTTCTTCATCTGTTTCGTCATAAACCTTGACACCCGCAAGATAGACGCCCACAAGTGTCAACAAAATCGTAAACCCGGCGATAGCTGCCAGACTCACATCGAGTTTCACTCGTTGGATCGTTACAGCAAGCACACCCGATAGTGCGGCAAAACCGTAAAGCATCCACACGGCGTGACGCTCTGACATTCCCAGTGCGACAAGTCGATGCGAAGTGTGATCACGTCCACCCTGCGACGCAGCACGACCAGACAATTTCCGGAGGATAGTTACAAACGTCGTGTCGAAGATTGGGATAAACAGAATGAGAATCGGAACCGCGATTACCGGCAGAAAACTTCGCGATCTGCCGCCGCTCACGTTGACGAGCGCAAAGCTAGCCAGGAAGAAACCGACGAACATCGAACCGCAGTCACCCATGAAGATCGATGCGGGGTTCGAGTTGTAAACAAGAAAACCCAATAGGGCGGCGGCGAAGGTCAGCATCACAAGCGCTTCAGTGAACTGACCTGTAGATACGAAACTCAATGCCAAAAATCCTGCCGCGATGATCGCAATACCAGAGGCCAAACCGTCCATGTTGTCGAGCAAGTTGATCGCGTTGGTGATACCAATCAGCCAGAAAATCGCGAGGGCCATATTCACTAGCACCGAACCCGTCCACGGAAGTGCAAGTCCGTAGTACACGACGAATGCCGAGCCCATGATCTGTCCAATCAACTTCTGGTAAGGCTTGATGTGAACTAGATCATCAACGAGTCCCACCAGAAAAAGAAAACTGCTGGCCTTAACGATGGTCCAACCGTAAGTGGTATGTGGAATAAAAATGAAGAGTGTGGAGATTACTGATAACCAGATGGCGACACCACCGAGCATCGCTGTCGGCTTCTTGTGCCAGCGATCAATCTTGGGTTTGGCCACGGCCCCGAATCGTCTGGCAAACAGGCGCACCAATGGTGTGAGGATTAAGGCCAGCGCGAACGTACCGGCAACTGCCAGCAAATTAAGCGGAGTAAAGGGCATGATCTACGGAAATGGGGTGCAGACATCACGCCTGCAACCCGAACAACCACGGATGTAACCAGTGAATAGGTTTATGGGGAGCAAAACTATTCGAAATGAGTTACTCACGCAAGCTGACAGTTCTGACGGGGCAAGAATAAGACTTCTACGACACAACACCGGGAACGCCCATGGTTAACACTGCACTTCGACGGCCACTGTGATAGTCGATCACGCTTTCAAGAATTCCGTCGAGGCTCATCGCAGGACGAAAACCAACGAGTTCGCTCACCTTCGTGATGTCAGGAATTCGGCGCGGCATGTCTTCAAATCCTTCTTCGTATGCCTCGTCGTAAGGCACGAATACGATCTCGGAATTGGAGTTAGTCAATTCCTTGACTCGCTGCGCTAAATCCACGATCGAGATTTCCTGATTCGATCCAATATTGAACACCTGACCAACTGCGTCTTCGTGATCCATCAGCTTGATCAGTGCGCCGACAACATCACCTACATAACCAAAACATCGACTCTGCGTTCCGTCGCCATAGACGGTGATCGGCCTGCCTGCTAGTGCTTGCTTAACAAAAGTGGGAATGACCATTCCGTACTGACCGGTTTGTCTTGGACCGACGGTATTAAAAAGTCGAACGACAATCGTAGG
>PSRF01000311.1 GCA_003175865.1 Blastocatellia bacterium | reverse complement strand
GGACTCGATAGTTCGGAAAGGGGCAGAAAGGAATGGTGCACCCAGCAGGGCTCGAACCTGCGACCTTCTGATTCGAAGTCAGACGCTCTATCCAACTGAGCTACGGGTGCACGTGAACGGATAATAAGAGTTTGATGGTGAATCGTAAAGTCTTGACAATGTGCTTTGTGCTTTGAACTTTGTACTTCGTGGTTGAATGAAACAACACTTAAGCACAAAGACCAAAATACAAAGCACAAAACACAAAGCACAAAGTACGAGGCACAAAGTACGAAGTACGAAGCACTTACTTCCCTTGAAACTGCGTTCTGATCAGTTTCACCAACGCTTGCATTTCCTCGGGTTTGAGTTTGTCTTTGAAGGACGGCATCCCATCACCGCCCTTCGTAATTTGCTTGATGAAATCTTCGTCGGCATGTTTCAGTGCGTGCCCGACTTTGAACGATGGCACTTTCAACCGTTTGTCGTCGACTTTGACGAGACCACCCTCACCAGTTTGACCATGACACCCTTCGCAGTGCTTCGCGTATTGAGCGCGCGCCAGAGAGGCTGAATCTGGAGTTGCGGTCGCAGAAGTCGTAGGACTCTTTGGAGCAGCGGTGTTGGCGTTTGTCGATTGAGTTGGTGCTGATTGTGTGCAAGCGATCAAAAGTGTGCAGGTTACTAAGCAAAGTACGAGAGCAGCAGGTTTCATCAGCAGTTTCTCCGATTGTTCTTTAATTGCTTAAGGGTTGGCCGAGTATCTCATTGCAAGTTGTTTGTTGACAATTCGCTGGTCTGAAATGCTCGCCATTGTGCGGGGAGCGCAGGCGTCCTCGCCTGCTACGCGGGATTTCATTCAACATCGAAAATAGCGACCGTAACAGGCGAGGACGCCTGCGCTCCCGGCCTTAAGGTTGCAATTTCTCGACCCACTCCGCAATCGCACGCTTCTCGTCATCGGTTAACTTCGTCGCAAACGACCGCATTGGCGGTTCCAAACCATAAGCTTTCGGATCATTCAAGAGCGCTACGATATCGTCGATCGCTCTACGCTGCTTTTGCGCCACACCCTTCAACGGTGGAAACTTCAATGCGCCTTGTTTTCCCCCTTCGCCGTGTAATCCATGGCAGTTCGCACAAAATTGAATGTACGCGGGAGGCGGAGAATTCGTGCTCGACGAGTTAATGGCACTTTCATTCAACAGTACTGGTGAGAAAGGCTGGTGACGGACAACTTCTTCTTGTGCTGCCTGACGCGCTAATTGTTCTCGCGTTCGTTGATCACGGCGATCACTGATGTACGATGCTGAAGTCATTACAACGACCAGTACAACACATGTGCTCAGGATCACTAGTCCCACCAATCGCTGTGGGTCGCTGGATCGACCTCTCAAGAAATCCAATTTCAACCACGGAAGTGAAACAAGGATGAGTATTGCCATTGCGGGTAACACAAGGCCAACGATCGAACCGAGACCGCCCGGCACATACTTCAGAGTTTCATACAACCACAAAAACTGTGAGCCAGGCCGTGGCAGATAGTCTGGTCCAGCTTCAGCCACTGATGGACCAAGAGGAGCCGGATTCTTTAGTGCCCACAAAGCAAGAGCTAGAAAAACAAGTCCGGCAACGATGAACTGGCGTGGAATTAAACGAATACGAACGGCACGAAGTCTCCAGGCGAGTAACAATAAGATCAGAAACGGTGTAACAAGCACATGCAGTGCAAAAAATCGCGATAACGTGAGCGTTGAGATTTGATTCGAACCCAACAACCACAGGCGCGCCATCTTACCGATGATTGGCAATCCGCCGACCAGTCCCTCCGCAACGCGAGTGCTGAAGAAGGCCCGGGTATCCCAGGGCAATGAATAACCTGTTCCACCTGCAGCCATAACTAGTGCGAACAACAACACACTAGCGATCCATTGACCACGACAATCTCGATAACCGTGTTGCCAAGTGAGTCGCACTACATGGAGAAACGCAAAAAGTGACAGCCATTGTGAACCGTAATGATGGAGAGAACGAAGCCAGGCCCCGGAGGAGAGTACGCGCTCAATAAATGAAACTGTTAGATGAGCATTATCTACCGAAGGTACGTAATAGAAAGCGAGCAATGTGCCAGTGAGGAATTGCACTGCAAGTAACATCAAGACAAGGCCTGACGTCGTCTTGGTCCACTGAACGAGAGAACTTTCGAAGGAGTTGCTCTCAGGATCCACTCGACTCATGTGCGTGTGATTCGCTCCCGGGAGTTGTTTTCAAAAGAGCGATATTGAACTTGTAGCTTTCCGTCCTGAACGCGAGTCGGTAAAGGATCGAGTCCACGTCGTGCAGGCCCGCTTATCTTTGATCCATCGGCGGCGAAAAAACTTTCATGGCAAGGACAGGAAAACTTATTCACCTGACTTTCCCAAGAGACTTCACAACCTTCATGGGGACAGACTGCTGACAGAACCTGGTTGTTGGTTCCGGGCAAAACATAAACTCTGTGTTGCTCCGTTGTGACTGACCAGCCAGCCGTGTTTTCTGTTGTAATTGATGCCGTGATGGGGGAGGCACCACTGAGTTCAGTAAGCGGCAGCACGTCGATCCAGTTGTCGCTTTCAGCTGCAACGACGGGCCGTAAAAAGCGAAACGCTCCCGTGAGGATCGATCCGAATATGCCAGCGACGACGCCGAGTGGCAGATAAGTGATCAGTGCACGTCTTGTTGAGTTGGGTTGTGTTGGTCCGTTTGTCGGTCGCGATCGCATTGGAAGTCATTCTCGCTGTAACGTGCGTCGCAAGCAACCGTAGGGGCGGCACTCCGTGGCCGCCCTCTACAGTAATGTGGAAAGAGTAAATAAGGCAAAGCGGTCAAACTCGTCGTAGGAGCTACCTTCAAAAAGTGAGTAGCAAGGGCGGCCACGGAGTGCCGCCCCTACAGTCAACAGTTGCAATCAGAAGGGAGACTCGGCAGAATGATCCGGCGCCAAGGTCAGTCAGAGGCTGCGACCAGAACTAGAGGTACGAATCATGAGTAGCGACAAGGATTCAGTTAATGGTGGACGAGGTTCTCTCCGACTTGCACCCACGTCCTCCGAGATTGAAGAACAAAAAGCCAAGCTGCCACGCCAGTTTGTCAACTTCACTTTCTATCGCGCTCGACCTGAATGGTTGCTTTTGGCGGAGGGAGACAAGCAACTTTGTCGCGCGGAGTTCGTTAAGACCGTAGAGGAGTTTCGCGGGAAGCTGCTGTTGCATTCTTATTCAACGGTCGGTTTGAGAACCAATGTTGACTTTATGATTTGGCGAATCGGTTATGAGCTCGAACCGATGCAAGAGATGACTGCGCGCTTGAATAAGACTGAAATGGCCAAGTATCTGGAACCTACTCAGTCGTTCCTTTCAATGACCAAACGATCGATGTACATCGATAAAGATAATCCAGACCACGTCGAAGATCGTCTACACATCGTTCCCGGCAAATCGCAGTACCTATTTGTTTATCCATTTGTGAAGACTCGGGAGTGGTACTCACGTCCGCCAGAGCAGCGTCAAGAAATGATGGACGAACACATCCGGATTGGATCGAAATATCGTTCGGTAAAGCTGCACACGACCTATTCCTTCGGGCTGGACGATCAAGAGTTCGTGGTGGCTTTTGAAACTGACTACCCGTCGGATTTTCTTGATCTAGTTCAGGAACTTCGAGAGACGAAGGCAAGCTCTTACACCTTACGAGACACACCGATGTTCACTTGTCGCCAGCGTACGCTTGCTGAATGTCTCGAAGCCTTAGGTTAAACAGACGCGGAGACGGGGAGACACGGGGAAGCGGTGAAAAAATAATCTGGCTTTATCAATTCTCACAACAATGAGGTCCTCACATTCACGCAAAACATCCGCAGCTACAAAGAGCTTCGTGTCTATCAAGCGGCAATGGATGCTGCCATGCAGATATTTGAACTGTCGACAGGGTTTCCGATTGAGGAACGATACTCCTTAACAGATCAGATGCGACGGTCGTCGCGCTCAGTTTGCACGAACATCTCGAAAGCGTGGAGTAAGCGGCGTATCCAGCGCATTTCGTTAGCAAGCTAAGTGACTCCGAAGGAGAAGCTGATGAGACGCGAGTCTGGATTGAATTCTCCTACCGATGTCGCTATCTGACATCATCTGAAGCTGAGAGTCTCGACAACACTTATGATCGAATCCTCGCTCAGCTAGTAAACATGATCGTCAACAAGGACGACTGGGTGATACGATCTCACTAGTGAAGCCGAATAGGTCCTACCGCAGCGAACTATCAAACAGTAGAAGACGCGTAATTTCGTTGCTCACTTTGATCGCTTTGTTAGTGATCGGAGTAACGACGTATGCGCAGCGCGAGGGGCAACGTGTCGTTCCGTGTCCGTATCCCCGCGTCGCCCTGTCTCCGCGTCACCGCGTCTCCCCATCTCCGCGTCTCCCTGTCTCCCAGTCGCCCCGTCACCCCGTCTCCGAATCTCCTGAGTACTTATGGTACGAAGCTGAAAATATGCGGGGTTTCTCAACTGGTAAGTTGGGAGAACCTTTGCTGAATCCTTCCTATCTGAACCTCTCACGCGACAAAGCTCCTGGTTGGGGAATGAATGGACCTGGTGTCTCTGCCGAATGGACCCAGGGTGGTGAGAGTGAATGGAATTCCGCTGCCGCAAGTGCCGACGAAACTAACGCAACCATTTATCAGGATTTTGAAGTGCCGCGCTCAGGACAGTATGTTCTATGGGTCCGCTATGCTGATTGGGCCAACAAGAACGAAAACTTCATCGCACAAGTGACGCAAAACGGCCGCACCGCCTCACACGAGTTCGGTACAAAGGACATCATTGATTCACACGATGAAGTGAGCATGTACTGGGGATGGGCGTTCACGTGGGACAGTACGCCATTCACACTCGACAAAGGACCGGTCAGGGTTAGCTTCCAGATTAATAAACCAGCAGCTGCCAGGCGTCACATCGACTGCTTCGTTCTAACTAACGATGGCAACTACAAACCAAACGGTCGTCAGAAGCCAGACTTCGCGGCAAGCCGTTACATGCGCGAGTGGTCCGCGACGCGTCGACCGTTGACACCCTGGATCACAAACAACAATACGTTGGTCTCTGATCTTTGGCTGCGACCCAAAGTTGCCGGCCGTGATTTCCTGATGCCCTGGAACATCGCCAAAGAGTTCTGGCCCATGTCTGATAAACCGCCGGCGGAACGGCCGCTTTATCCATTTAACGCTGAACCGATCGACCAGTTCGTGGCGACGTACAAAGGCGCGAGCGATGTTCCTATCTTCCGGTCAAAGCTCGTTGCACCAGTTATCTACATCAACGACCTTCCGCATTTGCTAAAAGAAGGAAGTCCATTCCTGAAGTACATTCGCGAAACGAAGAGCCCGTTTGCGGTCCTCATCAATTACGGAGGTGCGCAGTTTTCTGACGCTGAAGCCCACCTGGCATGGAATCTGCTGAATGGAGAGCTGAAAGATCAGTTTCTTGGTTGGATCTCAGGTGAAAGCGTTGGTTATGTGTGGGATTTTGCACCGGCCGAACTGAAAATCACGTCGTCGATGTCTCGTCGCGAACTGCTCGAAGCCCATCGACAATTCTATTCAAGCGCAATTAGTCGCAAGTGGCGAGATATGTTTCACATGGAGACGGGTGCAATGTGGGACAGGTTGATTCCGGCTCAGTCCACTTCAAGCACCTCTTTTGCACATGCGTTGAGCGAGTGGGGTGTAAACCTACTTGGAATCGAAACCGCTGCTGTACAACCCATAACAGGGATGCGCATCGCGTTCACACGTGGCGCGGCGCGACAGTTTGGTGGCTCTTTTCTCTATTATCACGCGCCTAACTTTGGCGACACTGCAACCACGTTCACTAAAACCCAGAACTTTGCCGGACCAGATTTCTTCTTCCACTCGCGTTATGGTCCAACTATGGGACCGTCACTCTCTTGGTATCGCAAGAGTTATTTCCTTTACTACATGGCAGGCGCCTCTGCGATTTATCTTGAACAAGGTTTCGATCAGTTTTTCAAACCTGGACCCGGAGAGTATCCGTTGCAACTCAATCCACTCGGTCGGATTACTGATGAGTTCATGCGCTTTGCCGAAAAGCATCCGGATCGCGGTACCCCATACACTCCAGTCGCGTTTCTCCTCGATCCGGCACATGGCTTTGATATGACCGACTATCCACAATGGCCCTTTGAAGTCTCTCAAATCAACAAGAGCGATCGAGCGCTGCGCGAATTGTTCGGTGTTGCGTACTATCCCGGACTTGTCGTTGAAGGTGAGCCCGCTATTGCTGACCGTCAGCCATTTGTCAACGGCGTGTTTGGCGACGTGTTTGATGTTTTGACAGCTTCCGAATCGTCAAGACGTTCGAGTTTAATCAGTAGTCCATTGTCAGCTTATCGGGTGGTGGTCGTTGGCGGTCGGGTTGAGTGGTCGACCAAGTGGGTGCAGCGACTTGGGGATTACGTTCGCGAAGGTGGCACAGTAGTACTCAATGCCCAACAGGTCAAAGGTCTGCCCAGTGATTTGCTCGGTGTCCGTCTAATGAATGCGACTGCTGAAGCTAACGATGCACGCTGTCTAACTCAAGGTGACAACGCGGATGATCTGAGTGGACAAGTATTTCGGTACGAAAAAATAGAATTACAACGAGCCACCGCACTGATGACCACTTCGGCAGGAGATCCCCTGGTGACAATTAACAAAGTGGGGAAGGGCGCTCTGATCTTCTGCGCAGTTCTTGATCTGCTTGGCGAAGACGAACGAATGACACCGTTGGCCGCGCATATGCTTGCCCATGTCTTTTCAGACGCGACTCCAATCAAGGTGACTGGTGATGTCGAGTACCTAATCAATCGTTCGAATAACGCTTGGGTCATTACGTTGCTGAACAACAATGGCGTGTTGAAGTCGCAACAGGGAATGTCGCAGGTTGATCGGAACGCGTATGTGACGGCAAAGATCAACTTCGGTTCTCAACCTATTGAGAGCGCAAACGAATGGATAGGTGAAAAGCAGTTGCGGATCGAGAGTGCGAACGGCGTGAAAAGTGTGAGCGTGCAAATTGCGCCTGGTGGAGTCGCGATCGTAGAGCTAAGAAATTAACGTACCCCTATCCATTAGACAGTTACAATTGTGCCGTCGAATTTCGTAAGGCTAAAGCCATTGAAGACTTCGTTGTAACAAGCTCTGTGCTCTCTCAATACTCCGATCGCGAGTTGCTCTCCTAACTTCAATGACTCAGTCGCATCTGAACGCCAGTGCACTCCAGCAATGTTGCGTCCCGTCGCCACGTTAGAGGCTATCTTATTCAACTCGCCGCCAACTGTGAGATCTCCCGCATCCGAGCCTGCATAAGGAACCAGACTCAAACCGTCATCCGTTGGTTGCACTGGCGTGACTCCGATATCGACCAATCGTGTTGATTCCTTAAACCAACTCTTCAGAATTGTTACACACGCACCCGCGACAGTTGCATGACCAGCACCGTAGGCAGGATGTGTTGGTGATCCTTCTGGAAATGCCATTGGCAACAACGCATTACCACTGGGCATGTAGCCGCCGAGTCTTGAGCCAGTCTGTAACGAATTCAGAATTTCCGAATGAACAGGATAAGCAGCATTGTGATAGAGAGTCCGATCTACTCGCTCGGCATGTACTTCAGGACGAAGACGGCGATGCACAAACCACTTCTGAAACCACACCGCTTTCAATCCGCGTGTCGCGACTTCGCAAAGCACCGTTGCGATATGTGGACCACCAAATGTGCCAAATCCCATCTGCGTCGGATTATTGGTATACGGATTTCCGTCATCGAATGGCGCCCCCGCACCAGCGAGAACAAGAAACGCCTGGAAGTAAGCCTGAAATAGCACATCGATGTGTACCCACTGTCCGATGTCGCGACCGTTACGCATATAACGAGGCAAGGGATCGAGCGACTCGGCTGCTGGGCTCAAGCCGCGTTGCACGGCTAACCAACTGCTAAAGTCAGTTATGTAGTTCAGACCAGCAAGAGCTGTTGTGATCTTTTGTTCGACCTTGTTTGCACCGAAGTTACATGGCTGATAGAAGAACTGTGAGAGTTGTGGTCCAAGGCGGTCGCCGGGCGTCAGACCACGAAACAGCGTTCCCGTTGTGACTGCTCCACCACTCTTCGGCCCTTTGAAGTCTGCGCCGTACAAGGTCAAGTCAGCCGCAGCAGCATTTCCAACCGGATCAACTGAGTATTGCGCAAACGGCACATCTCGCAGGAGTGCCATCCAGTAATTTTCAGAAATCTCTGCTGCCTGCTCTCGACTTGCGAATGCAGGCGCAGGCGGTTGCACTAACGCATGTCCATCGGGTCCTTCCATATCAAATGCGAGTCCAGCCTGCGGATTAGTCAACTTTCGATCGCCGCCGAGGGGTATTGCATCGAAGTCCGCCGGCGTGCCGTTGTTCACTGCATTTACCAACGCGTTGAAGGCGCTCAGCACAACAGTGCCATCGTTGTTGTGAGGTAGTCCTTTCGAGTACGAAGCAATTTTGTTTGGATAAAGTTCTTCATCGCCGTTTGCGGGGTGTTGTAGGTTTTGCGGTGTTGCTTGCAGACCGGCTTGAGCCGCGTCGCGTCGGATTTTCGCGCAGTCGGTTGCGCGTTGATTTGAACCCGTTGCAGCAAACACCCTGGAACTGGAATCCAACAGAGGCTCGATCCCAACAGCTGCGACTGTGGCCGCACTGGCCAGACCGATTTGGCCCAGAAATTTGCGTCTGTTTTGTTGAGAATCCTTCATGGTCGAAATCCTTCCAGGACGAGTGTAGTGGTACCTTGCAAATCTCGGAACGTAATCGGGGGTTCTTTATTTGTAGCGTGGTGAGTCGGAGCCTGGCCGCACGAGAAAACTAGTCACTGGCAGTTGAGTCAGTGATACTTCAAGCTTGACGGCATATTACTTATAACACCGTCTTCCTTTGAGGAAGTAGTTTTCACTTACCATTCTCTAACAAGCATGTCGGCACAACGGCAGCAGCTGAATCAGCATTGCCCTTTGATTTGCCTGGAGAAAGCCGCTGCCGACGACCGGCCGCTTGCTCTTTTACGGGAAAGGTATCAAGCAAGCACCGCTACAATCCCCCTGGGAAACTACAAGTTGTACGTCCTCACAAGGAGCACCGTCCTCGGGACACCCTGCGAGAAAGGTTCGAAAGTGCTTCGAACCGCCTGGTTCTAAATCAGTGCCGTGATACCGTAGAACCAGAGTGATTAGAGCTCCTTCCGGATTTGATAGAGTTGGATCAGGCCCTGCATAAATGATTTCGTTGTTGTAAGGACCGCCCACGTTTAGACGAGCACTCAAGTTCGCCACATCCGACTGACTAACGGGATGACCAGTGGCGCGGATTACCAGATCTGGTTCATCGAAAGTACAGAGATACGTTTGACAATTCTCTGGCCGATTGAACACCACCCACCAAAGTGTGTATGCGCCAGGTTGCGTGACGTAAGTATGAACGTTAGTTGAAATACCGTTTCTGCTTCTGTTGAAATCTGCTGACGCTCCAAGAACTGGTGCTCCGAGCAGGAAACCATCCGGAGTGTAATAGACTGCAGTTGTCTCATGCGCCGCACTGTTGGCGGACGTGCTGCGGGCGGAGAACCCAACGCACAAAAGAACTGCTAAACAAATCGACGTGAAAAGAACTGTGCGTGTGATTGTCATGTTGTCTCCTTCTTGTCAGGTGTTATGAGGCCATTCGCCGCAACAAACGAGGCGCTGCAGATAAGCAGGTCGCCTTGGGTCGTCATGACGCCATGAGCATTCCCCTGGGCGAGTCTGCATCGAAGCACTGTTTCACTGGCGTTGAGTACGATCTGAGCCTCGTCAAACGCCAACAAACTTTCTCGTGCGAAACAGATTGGACATCTCAAAGGAAAACTTCGAGGGCGAATGCGGGTCTTCTGAACTGTCCAGATCTGAATGCGCCTTCTCATCTCGAGTCGAAGTTGCTAGAATCAGCCCTGCATATAAGCAGACCACCTTCTAAACCCGCATGCGGACCTAATCCTGAACGAATCCCGAAATGATCCGGAAGAAATCATCTGACGGGTCATACGCCTCTTATGGCAGTTCAGCTGCACCGCAAATATCTACTCGGAGACTTTGCCCTCGATCTGGACAAGTGTTTGCTAACTAGTGATTCGCGCGGATTGCACCTGCCGGATTTGCCGTTTCAGGTGTTGCTGTACCTTGTGCAAAACCGAGATCGATATGTCAGCCGGCGGGAGTTGCTTGATAAATTTTGGTCGGGAAGTGATTCGTACGAAGAAACTCTTACGCGGTGTATTAGCACGATCCGAACACAACTTGATGACCCTCCGAATGCGCCGTGCTACATCGAAACAAGAAAGAAGGTTGGCTACCGGTACATTGGACCTTGCGAAGAGGTGAATCTGTCCGATTCCGTCGGAGCGTCGGAAGAAATTGAAATTGAGCAGGTCCAGGGTTTTGCTATCTCGATTGAAGAAGACGGTGACCCTAACCAACCCTTTTCTGCCCTTGAGCTTCCATCCCCGCCCGGCATCTCCAAATGGAAGGTGACAATATTCGTTTGTGGCGGGGTTGCACTGCTTGTTGCTGCCTTGCTCTACGGACGCTGGCAACGTGCTTCACATATCACTGGAGCCCAGTCCATAAACTCAATTGCCGTACTACCGTTGCGCAATATCACTGGCGACCCAACCAATGATTACTTCAGTGACGGTCTGACAGAAAGTTTGATCAATTTGCTTTCAAAAGTGGATGGGTTGAGCGTGCTGTCGCGCAGCGCAGTCGCGCGATTTAAGAATGCTGAGCAAACCCCTCAGGAAATTGGTAGTCAATTGGGTGTTGCAGCGATACTTGAGGGAAGTGTGCAAAAGAGAGGCGATTCAGTTCGCGTTGCGGTTAGGTTGGTCGACGTTAGCGATGGAAGAGTCCTGTGGGTTAATGACGGCGCAGACCGGCCAATGCGGGATTTGTTTTTGGTCCAAGACGAAGTGGCGCGACAGGTCGTGGCGAAACTCCGGTTACAAATCAACGGTGAAGATCAACGTCGGTTGTCGCATCACTCTACGGATAATGTCGAGGCATACCAACAATATCTCCAAGGACGATACTTCCTAACAAATTTCGCGACTTACAACGACTTGCTGAGAGCCGTTCAGTATTTCAACGCTGCTGTCTCCAAAGATCCGCAATACGCGCTGGCTTACAGCGGACTGGCTGACGCGTACACCGGAATGGCCCTCGATTTCCGTACGCCGAGAGAAGTTTTTCCGATTGCACGTGAGTACGCTCAAAGAGCGTTGCAGCTTGATGACAATCTCGGCGAAACACATTTTTCGCGGGGAGCTGTTGCTTACTTTTTTGAGTGGGACTGGGACACCGCCCGACGTGAACTTGATAAAGCGATTGCGTTGAATGCGAAGACGTTGGAGACGAACTCCTGCTACCTTCATTCGCTGGCAACGTTTGAATCGCCAGACCAGGCTATCGCAGAAGTGCAGAGGGCGTTGGAACACAATCCACTTTCGGTTGGTATTAATTCGGAACTCAGCTGTTCAGCTTACTACGCGGGACGTTACGACGAGGCGATGACATTTAGTCTGCAGTCTCTGCAGATTGATCCGGGCTATGTTTATGTGCATTACAACATGGCGCGTGCATTGGGCCAGCAGCACCTTCACGAGGAGGCAATCAAAGAACTGCAGAAAGCCATAGCAGTTTGGGGCCGCACGCCAACAATACTTGGCGAGCTCGGATACAACTACGCTGCAATGGGAAACAAGGCGGAGGCAAATAGAATTCTTGCAGAACTCCATGCTCGTTCAATTGACCAGTTTACTGATCCGTATCCAACGGCTTTCATCTATGTGGGCATGGGTGATAAGGACCAGGCACTCTCGATGCTAGAAGAGGCTTTCCGCGATCGATCGGCCTGGATGCCGTGGATACGTGTCGAGCCGAAGTTTCGCAGTCTCCATCAAGATCCGAGGTTTCTAGCAATCCTCAAGCAACTAAATATGCAGCCTGTTTAGTCCCCTAACCATTCTTTCAACATCACGGTTTCTTGGGGCCTTTACCTTTACCCTGTCCACGTGGGTTTCCGGCTGCAGGACCACCTTTGGCCTTCTCACCACCGCCTCCTCCAGCCCCGGGTTGAGCCGGTTGTCCTTGGTGCTTCTCCTGCCGTGGAGCTGCCGCTGGTCGAGGTGCTGCGGCCGGTGCCGGTGCATTCTGGCGTTCGACTCTCATTGACGGACGTTCGACTCGCGTTGGTCGTCCTCGTTCAGCTGGTCTTTGCTGCTGCTGTTGGACCACCGGTGGTTGATTGACCGGCCGCGGAGCGCGTTCGATAGGTCTTCGCTCGAACACTCTGCCAGGCCGCTCAGCCGCACGTGGAGGCTGTGGACGCATTCTCTCTTGTACAGGCGGTTGCTGCTGTTGTGGACGTTCTGGTCGGGCTACGCGAACGCCCCTGGCTGATTCTCTCGCTGACTGAGCAGCACGTTCAGCTTGAACGCGCTGCATTGCACGTTCCATTTGTTGGTCCTTGACCTGTCGATTTCTTAGATCCTCTATCCGCCGGGAGTTATCGACTCTCAAATTCTG
>PSRF01000074.1 GCA_003175865.1 Blastocatellia bacterium | reverse complement strand
GATCGATTGCCCGGATCCAGCGTTGAAGCCGTGTCGTCCGGCGGAAATAGGATCAGTGAGTTCAAGAACGCGATCAGTCGCCATTGTTGAGCTGACGAGAGTCGGACAAACGCATCGCGAGCACGCTGTGCCTCACCACCATGACGCAGAATGACTTCAGACAGATTAATGCTTCGTCCATCATGACCGTACGGCGCTGTTGATCCCACACCCCATAACGGCGTCGTCATGAATTCTGTACGAAGCGTGCCGTCAAAGTTCCTTTCATAAAAGTTTGGACCAAGATCGTGACGTTTAAGATCGGTAAAAATATTTCTAACCAGGAATGGTTGCAGCTGTGGCTGTTTCACCATGGGAAAACCCGAATGATCGTCTATTGAATTGAAGAGCGGAACTGGGGTTGCGAACAAGTTATTGAAGATCCCGCGTTCCGAATCGTAGGCGGTCTCCATATCTGCCACTCTACGATCCCGATTGATTTGCAAATCGGGTATGTGACATTCGGCGCATCCAGTTCGCTCAAATAATATTCTACCTTGTCGCGTCTCTTCCGTTTGTTGGTACAGAGCGGGTTTGATGTAGTTGAGCAAGTAGAATTCCATGAAATCTACCAGGCTCGTTGGAATTTCATTTGCGACTCCGTCTCGATCTGGATCCGCAATAGGATTATCAGTCGGAGGTGATTCGATTTGATCTTCCGTTCCATCGAGAACCATTCCAGCCGGTGTTGTGAAACGCGCACCGTTGTGAGCTTGCATCAACTCAGGATCAACCGCTTGTAGTCCCATCTCATCGTTAAGAGCACCAACCACAAACTCGCGAATCGAAATTTTGCCGCCGTGTGCGAAAAAGGGTCGAACGCGCAAATCGGGATTAACGCCGCGGACTTGTGACGTATCAACAGAGCCGTCAGGTCGAGCAGTGATCGAGCCGTAATTGATCCCCTTACTATCCAGCGCTCTCGTCACTGCCAAGTTATTAGCGCGAGCTGCCGCTAGTGCATCGTTACGAATTGAACGGAGATCCTGTGTGATTTCGTCTGCCAACATCTCTTTCAGCCCGAGACCAAATAGATGTGGAGCGTCGCGACTATCCGGTCGTGTTACCACGTCGCCGCCAGAACCCGCGGCGCCACGTGGACGACCATGGCAACCAGCGCAGCTATCTGAAAGCCCAGCACCTAGCGCAAGATTTGTATTGATGTCGCCAGCTCCATCGTTAGCCATTGGCCCCTGACCTTGGGTGCGCAAAAACTTTCGTTGGAAGAGTTGACGTCCTCGACGGATAGCTCGGAACGGATCACGCGCGATAATGAAAGAAGAGGAACCTGGCGTCATCCAGTCGCCACGTCCTGCTCCAATTTCTTCCGTAAGAGATTTAGCAATTCCGAAATTCGCAGCATTTGGATTTTGAGTTCTATCGGTCAATTGGGCTCGGGCTGTTGCACCTCTCCACATAACTCCGAACGCCGCAATAGAAAGCATGAAAATTAGCGCAATCAGTTTCTGATTTTTCTTTTCCATATGACCTCCCTGAGGGCTCTAAGCTCCCGAAGCGACCTCAAAAGGGGGTAAAGGAGGTCGTTCAGTCCTGTTAGTTATTTCACTTTCGTCGGGTGGGTGTGTGATAAGATACCCGCCCCCGATACAACTAATCTTTGACCACAGGCGTGGGCTCAAAGTCCTAAGATTGGCGTTAGAGAATTCTTAGAGATTTGCTAGAGAGCTTATGTCCCTGCCCCTCAAACACACTTATCGGTTCGACTCGTTCGTGGTCGACGTTGAGGAACAAGTACTTCTGCGTGATGGAAGGATGGTTCCGTTGACGCCCAAAGTGTTTGAAACGCTACTCCTACTCGTTAAGCATCAAGGATCAATCGTCAGTAAGAAGACAATTCTTGAAACTCTTTGGCCAGATGTCTTCGTCGAAGAGAGCAACATAACTTTCAACATTACAAAACTCCGAAAGGCGCTGGGTGATACCACGCGCCCTTCGATTTATATCGAAACAATCCCACGCCGTGGCTACAGGTTTAAGACGGAAGTTAGAGAGGTTAAAGACGTCGAGGATGTCGTATCCGGAGACACCTCATCAGCTAACAACGGGAATTCGCAGAATGGTCACCACGTTAGCCAAACTCTCCTATCGACTGATGCGATCGACATCCCTTTGGAACAGGTCGAGAACATTCTTGAGCCATCTACATCGTCACTCGCTTCTGATAAGAAAAGACGATTCACATTTCTTTTCGCCGTGATTGCGGCGTTGACTCTTCTCGCGGGTGTAGCTGCAGGTGCCTGGCGTTTTCTTCGTGCTTCTCAGAGGCTACCAGCGGCGACCACTCAACAAACCGTGATGGCATCCTTGCCGAAAGCGGATCTTAACTACGAACAGATTTCAGCTTATGGAAATGTCATCGCTGCTGCTATCTCACCTGACGCAAAACAAGTTGTATACGTTCAGGAAAACGCTGGACGTCAGAGTGTCTGGCTGATGCAGTTGGGATCCTACGTTAACTCTCAACTTATTCCTCCAGCTGACTGCGCCTACAACAAAGTTTCTTTCTCTCATGATGGAGATTACATCTACTTCGTCAGACACCCACAGAATGAGTCAAGCGATCTGTACCGAATACCGATTCTTAACGGGCCGGCAATCAAACTACATGAAAACGTGGAAGGTAGTTACTCATTAACTACAGACGATCGCAGAGTTGTGTTCAGACGTCGAAACTTCCTGACGAGAGAAGACACACTGTTCATTGCAGACTTAAACGGTGGAGAAGAGAAGCGGCTGGTCACGCATCAAGAACCTGACTGGATTCGAGGATACTCCCTGTCGCCGGATGGAAAGACGGTTGTTTATGCAACCGGTGAGACTGACTCCACGCGTCAGACAATGAGTATTCGAGAGGTAAGTGTCGAGACTGGTCAAACCAAACTGTTGCTAAATCCTAACTGGTACTACATACGACAAATTGAATGGCTACCTGACGGAGATGGACTGTTGCTTTTGGTTCGAGAGAATGCCACCGTCAATGCTCAGATTTGGCGGATGAGTTACCCGGATTGCGCGCTGCTGAAACTTAGCAATGACCTGAATAATTACCTCTTGTTTAGTGTAGATCAGTCCGCGAGCGAAATGATTGCAGTTCAAAGTGTCCTTGCCTCGAATATCTGGGTCTCAACCATCAACGGTCGTAACGCAAAGAATGTAGCCGACGGTAGAGGACGATTAATATGGACAGCTGACGGACACATTATCTACAACTCCGGGTCTGTTCTGGGATCTGATCTTTGGCTCGTCAACCCTGATGGTTCCGCTCCCAGGCAATTGAGTTTCAATGCTGGATTCAACGATTGGCCCGCGATTTCTCCTGACGGAAAGACGGTGGTGTTTCAGTCAAACAGGACCGGCGCACAGCATTTGTGGCGAATGGATTTGGATGGAAGCAATCAGGCTCAGCTCACCAACGCTTATGCTGAAAGAAATGCGGCCGTGTCACCAGACGGGCAGTGGGTCTATTACAACTCTTCTGAAAACAACTTTCTCTGGAAGATACCTTCGCACGGGGGTCAACCACTTCAACTAACCAATGAATACGCTGCGTACCCATCAGTGTCACCTGACGGTAAGTTAATTGCTACTTTTCACTTTCCGAGACATGCGCACGAGGCACAGATCACAGTGAGGAACTGTGAAGACATGAAGACGGTAGCTGAATTGACGTTAGCTCCTGGGTTCTGGATATCGCGAAGCATTGAGTGGGAACCAGACAGCACGTCACTCGTTTACGCTATTCAAACAAACGGAAAGGTGAGGCTCTTTCGTCAATCAATCAATTCTTCATTACAGCACGAAATAACGACACTCAAAGCCGAGGATGAATTCGAGTTCACCTTCTCACCTGATCGAAGACAGCTCGCCTTCACCAGTACCAAGTGGAACCACTACGCGGTACTGATAGATGGGTTTAAGTAAGTTCCAATTAGATCCAGAACCATTGACTTTCGGCAGGTCATCAGTATTTACTCAGTCCCCCTGAACCTTTACTCAAAGACCATTCGAGGAGGCAGACATGAGAAGGTTGATTGCTTTTTCATTTGCATTAGCTCTGGCTTTGGGCCTTGCTTTGACGCTCACTGGTGCCAAAGCGTTAACCACTCCTCCGGCCAAACCGGATCTTATTGTGGACCAAAAGAGACTGCTCCAAAACTGGGTAGTTCGGGTGGAAAAACTGCCGGCAAACGCCTGCAGTGTTCAAGAAGGAGGAATCACACCCGGCGAACATCCGCTTCTGCGATTCACTGTTTCAACGCCGAATATTGGTACCGCTGATTTGACCCTCGGCGACCCAAATGCTCATGTGGCAGCGGGCGATGGACTTTACGAGTACGCTACTTGTCACCGCCATTATCATTTTCGCCATTACACACTCTATGAACTCATTGATCCCGCGACCGGTTACACCTGGAGGGCAGCGAAACGTGGGTTCTGTATGATCGATGTGGAGAAATACCAGGCGTATCCTGGCCCGGCAAATAACGATCGGAATTATCTATCCTGCGGTGCTCCGGCAACTGCCACTGAACCGCAAATCACAGGCAACCAGGGTATCAGTCGTGGCTGGGCGGATACCTATGTTTGGAAACTTGCTGGACAGTTCTTTGTGTTGGATGGTGGTGATGGGCAGCCTCCTGTTCCTCCAGGCAATTACATCTTGCGAATTACCGTTAATCCGCCGTTCGTCGCTGCTCCTGGAGAACCTTGTCCCCAAATTGACCCTAGTGGCTTCTGTCATCAACTGCCGGAACTCGACTATGGAAACAACGTTAGTGAGATTGAAATAACTATTCCCGATCATCCGGGCAAGCAGGGAGTTGGACCACTGAAGGACCAGCCACAGATCACATCTGAACCAATTGATTAGTTGGCCTTTGCGACAAAAGAGGACATAGTAAGCCCGTTCTAATCTGTAACGAGCCTACTACTACTTTGTTGTGACTTTGATTACTTAACCAGAATGGGCCACGCAATCAATTACCTATTGCTGGCTGATAACGCCGCAGGCAATTCGATCACCTGAGTTTCCGGAGGGATCAGTCTTCATGTCGTCGGCCTTTGCATGAATAACCAATGCAGTGCCGCCGTTGCTGAAAAGTGAATAGTTATCCGTTCCAAGATTTACTTGAGTGTCAGTTACCGTTACTCGAGCAGTACCATCTTCTTTCACCACAAAGTTATTCATGTCACCCGCGTGTGGGCCCGCAGGGTTCTTCAGGCCATGCTGTTTACTGGCGGGATTGAAATGTGGACCAGCAGTTTCGAACTTAGGACCTTCGCACTTGGCCATTTGGTGGATGTGAATCGCATGCTCTCCAGGCGGAAGACTCTTTAGGTCGAGTGCGATTTTGACTCCTTTGTCGGCAGGCGAAATCGTAGCTGTACCCACGCTCTCACCTTGAGCATTCACCATTTCCACAGTAACCGTCTTTTGAGCACTTCCACTAAAGACGACTGAGAGTGCGAGTAAGATTACGGCCAGGAATGCAATGGACAGTAGTTTCATAATTTCAACTCCCCTGTGTGATCGTCCAACAACAAATTATCTAGAGCTTCCTACTCTGGCATCGCTACTCCATTCAACAACCTGGTTAAAACAAACGCTATGCCTCGTACTGTCTATCACCGCGTTTTGCTGCGCTCGGTTGAGTCGGATCACCAGACCCGCAAACGCGCGACACCAACAGCGGCAAGTCATCGTGTGTTACAACTCGTAAAGCACTCAAATCGATCTTCCCGGTGGAGTGACTGGCACAGAACCGTTCGAATTCCTGTCTCGCTTCCGTTTGCGTTCCATCAACTACTGACAAATAAAGAAAGTGACAACTTGGCAACACTTTCCTGGCCGAAGGCTTAATTGTTCCACCTTCAGCACGTGAACACATGATCGAGATGTCCGGAGTGATGTACTCCAGAAAACTGTTGCCTTCAACGATTACGCCATCCGCTTTAACGCGCGATAGAGCCTCAGCAATTCCTGCTTGAACCTGTTCGTCATTAACAATGACCCAATGAACATTTGACGCGCCTGCATCCCAAAAACGACCCGTATCTTTGCGCGACTCATAATTGGAGTCCCGGCCTGAAAGTACTAGTGGTTCATCACTTAGCAAATCGCTGACACAACAACTTACCGGGTCTCGACCACACGAACGATAGTGACCGCGAGTAAGCTTGATCGCTTCCCAGCCTGGAAGTCGTTCCAGCAAATCGCACACGAGGGTCGTCTTACCCACGTTTGATGAAAAACCACTGACGGCGATGACTTTTGGACGCGGCAACAAACGATTTAGACCCACTCTCTCCAAGAAGATAAACAGATTGTAACAGTTTGCACCGTCAACTGACCTGAGTCTCGAATCCTTCGAACAAATGAAAGGAGCGCCAGTTTCGTGAAAGAATCTGACGCTCCTTGCCATCTAGCTTTGTTTAATTTCTAGTTGTAAGACGCAGTGACATTCTGCATCCTCCTTACATCATCACTGTTACACTTCACAAAAGTACCTCGCGTTTCTAAGAAAGTTGTTACACGTGCCGTCACGGCAGGTCATAAGCCATTGTCTTGAATTCCAACAAGTGGACGCTTCAGAAAGAAACCAATCAATACACTGGGTAATGCTAGTTCACTAAAAACGAAGGACAGGTATCAACTAACGGACGTCCGCACTGGGCACAATACTTGTTGCGTTCGATCAGGAAAGGGCATTTTCGAAGTTATTTCCGAGAGTTGGCGTAGGCGAGACGGGAAAAGCCTATTTTTGTTTTTCGGTGAGATCTAAATGACGAAGCCGGCCAGAGCAAAAGCAATACAATCTCGAGCGGTACAAATCCGTTCGCGAGATGCAATACTCAGAGGTGAGTTGAATATCCCGATAGAAGCGCGTGGAGTTGTCCTATTTGCACACGGATCTGGCAGCAGTCGTTACAGTCCGCGCAATCAATTTGTGGCGCAGACAATTTTTGACGCCGGCATTGGGACGTTGTTGTTTGATCTGCTGACCGTGCATGAAGAGGCCATTGATAGCATTACCCGTCATCTTAGATTCGATATCGGATTGCTTGCTGGACGCTTGATTGATGCCACGCGTTGGCTAAACCATGAATACGATTACTTGAACGTTGGTTATTTTGGCTCGAGCACTGGGGGTGGCGCAGCGTTGGTTGCGGCCGCCGAAGCGAGCGCAGGCATTGGGGCCGTGGTGTCCAGAGGCGGACGGCCAGACCTTGCTGGGGACGCATTGCCTCTCGTCCACGCACCAACGTTGTTGATTGTAGGAGGTCTCGATTACGCAGTTATGGAGTTGAATCGCGAAGCGTACGACTCCTTGACTTGCGAGAAGGAATTTAAAGTGATCCCTGGAGCCACGCACCTGTTTGAAGAACCAGGCACGCTCGAAGAGGTCGCACGAGCTGCCAGCGAATGGTTTAGCTGCTATCTCAACACGAATAACGGAGGTTGACCTATGAAACTCTCAAAGAGGAAAAGTTTGACGATTGGCGAGCTAATGTTAATTGCCGCCACGCGCGGAGCGATTGGGTTTGGCGCAGGGTTACTGTTTTCCGGAAAACTCAGACCTGAACGTCGTAGAATTTTAGGTTTGACATTGTTCTTATCCGGATTAGCTAGCACGATTCCCATTGCCATTCGCGTATTCGGGCGTAACGAGCCGCAACCTGATCAATTGGAAAGTGCGGAGTTCGTAGTGTTGTGTACATGACTAGGTCAAAGCCATGATTTACCGCGATCGAATAGAAGCAGGAAACTATCTTGCAACCAGACTCTTGAAATACGCCAATCGCGACAACGTAATAGTGCTGGCACTCCCTCGAGGTGGCGTGCCGGTAGCGTACGAAGTAGCCAGGCAACTGAAGGCGCCGTTGGACATTTTCGTCGTCAGAAAACTCGGTGTTCCAGGTCATGAGGAGTTGGCTATGGGAGCAATAGCTACTGGTGACGTTCGGATTCTTAATGAAGAAGTAGTTGAGACTCTCGGAATTCCTGAGTACATCATCGACGCAATTACGACCCAAGAGTTGAAGGAACTGCGTCGTCGCGAAGTCGAGTATCGCGGTAATCGTCCTGAACCCGATGTCAAAGACAAAATGGTAATCCTAATCGACGATGGACTAGCGACCGGGTCGACAATGCGTGCCGCCGTGGCTGCACTTCGGCAACAGCAACCCGCTCGAATTGTGGTCGCGGTTCCGGTGTCAGCGATAGAGACTTGCGATGAGTATCGGATGGGGTCTGATGAGATCGTCTGCGGTGCGACTCCGGATCCGTTTTATGGTGTCGGTCTTTGGTACCACGACTTTACTCAGACTACAGACGAAGAAGTGCGAGCGCTGCTCGAACATGCTCGAGATGGAATTGAAAGCCGGGAGTTGGTGAATACAAGGTAGGTGTATCCATGGCGATAGCAGAGCGCAGTTTGGTTACAAATGCTGCCCAGAAAGAGTCACTTCCGCTACAAGGTACGGCCAACGACTACGATCCACTTCTCAAACTCATCCACGATTCGCGTTTTTGTTTGCTTGGCGAGGCGACTCACGGCACACATGAGTTCTATCGTGAACGCGCTGAAATCACTAAACGACTAATCACCGAAAAAGATTACATGGCTGTTGCCGTCGAAGCTGACTGGCCAGACGCCTTCAGAGTTAATCGTTATGTCCGAGGTCTAGGCGACGATCGCACCGCTGACGAGGCACTCTCCGGCTTCAAACGATTTCCGACATGGATGTGGCGAAATACACTTGTCCTTGATTTTGTAGAGTGGCTACGTGAATACAACTCGTCACTTCCAATTGGTGCACCGCGCGTGGGTTTTTACGGCCTCGATCTTTATAGCTTGTACACTTCGATTGAGGCTGTTCTAACTTATTTGAACAAGGTGGACCCTGCCGCTGCAAAACGTGCGCTCTACAGGTATTCGTGTCTTGAGCACTTCGGCGATGACACTCAGGCGTATGGTTACGCGGCCAATTTTGGACTCACCGAATCCTGTGAACGTGAAGTTGTTGAGCAACTCGTTGAACTGCGACGGCGAGCCGCAGAGTACGCCAATCGCGATGGACGTGTTGCGCAAGATGAGTTTTTCTTTGCCGAACAAAATGCTCGGCTTGTACTGAATGCCGAGAAGTATTACCGAACTATGTTTCGCGGAAGAGTTGAATCATGGAATCTGCGGGACAGGCATATGGCTGAAACGCTCGAAGCGCTCGTGAATCATCTTGAGCGACAGGGACACCACCCGAAGGTGGCAGTCTGGGAACACAACTCACATCTCGGTGATGCTCGTGCAACATACATGGCCGACTACGGTGAGGTGAACGTTGGTCAGCTGGTACGCGAACGTTATGGACCAGAGGCCGTGCTCATTGGGTTCACGACGTACACGGGAACGGTGACCGCCGCTTCCGAGTGGGACGGAATTGCCGAACGTAAACGTGTTCGCCCCGCACTTGAGGAAAGCTACGAAGCGGCGTTTCATGATGTAGATATGCCGCGATTTCTTTTGCCGTTGCGCGACACTGGAGCTGGTTCAATTGCTTTTAGCGATCCAAGACTTGAGCGAGCAATCGGCGTCATCTATCTACCGAAGACTGAACGACAGAGTCACTACTTTGAGACGCGACTGTCCGATCAGTTTGATGCAGTACTTCATTTTGATGAGACGAAGGCACTAACACCACTTGAACGACAACCCATCTGGGAAACTGGTGAGCCCCCTGAAACATATCCGACGGGAGTTTGAAATGACGAATCAACTGCCGACACAGCAAATACCGCGTACGCAATGGACCAGCTTCTTCGACTCCTTCAGTCGACAGCACGAAGGGTGGATTGCATCACTTGAAGTCTTCTCAACTGATCTCGGAGCGCAGCAGGAAGCTGATGAGTTGCCGTTCGAGGGTATCAGTGTCGACACAACAAACGACGAGCTACAGGCCGTGGTGATCAGTATCGGTAAACCCCCAGTCGAGCACGTCACGCATACAATCAATCAACCGAAGCGAGTGTGGTTGCAACGTACGTCCGATGGTGCAGATGAGTCGCTGGAGATTGAGGCCGCTGACAACTCAAAGATATTGCTCCGATTTAGATCGCCTGTGCCACCGGAGCTCGTCGATGGAGTTGTGCGGGATCGATAGACCGATGCAGACTCATACCAGGATAAAAATTAGAAATGGCTGCGTAACAAAACAGGTCTTGAAGGTCAAGCAGGGTCCGTGTTATATAAATGCCCTCGTTCTTTTCAACTGACAACATCGTGGCGATTTAAGGCAACTTGCTCCACGTAAAAAACTGCTAAAGAGCTGCTTGGTTTCTGAAAGTTACGAACCTCGCGCACTCTGAGGCGCGGGGTTTTTTCCATTTCTCGCGCCCACTTTAGAAGTTCCAGCCTAAATAATCGCCACGCACACTACGAAAGAAAGGTGCTGCGATGGCAAACACGAAAAACTCCAATTCATCAATCCTCGATGACCCGGACAATCATCACTTCGACACGCTGGCGCTCCATGCAGGCGCATACGCCGATCCAACAACCGGGGCAATACTTACACCCATATACCAAACAACCACCTACCGGCAGGAAGCAGTAGGTCACGACAAAGGTTACACCTATAGTCGTTCAGGCAATCCGACTGTGTCTGCACTGGAACGACGTCTTGCCGCGCTTGAGGGTGCCGAGTTCTGTACCTGTTATGGCACTGGGTTGGCTGCAACAACTGCTCTCTGCTTGTCGTTGTTGCGATCTGGCGATCGCGTAATCGTATCGCAGGCGGTTTACGGTGGCACGGTGCGATTGTTCAATCAAATCCTTGAACCGTTCGGTGTGAAAGCCCAATTCATTGACACCTCTAATCTGGAAAAAATTGCGATCGCTCTCGAACAGCGTGCGCGCTTTCTATTCATTGAAACTCCCTCGAATCCGACGTTAGCACTGACAGACATAAAGTCAGCAAGTGAACTGGCCCACGATGCAGGCACATCGGTGGTCGTCGATAACACACTGCTTACGCCAGCATTGCAACGCCCACTCGAATTAGGAGCAGATATTGTTCTACATTCAACCACTAAGTTTATCGAGGGCCACAATGCGACGGTCGGTGGCGCGTTAATTACACGCAGTTCGGAACTGCATGAACGTTTTGCTTTCACACGCAACGCCATCGGCGCCATTCAGTCTCCTTTTCCAGCATGGCTCACGCTTCAGGGCGCGAAAACCCTGCCACTCCGAATGGCACGTCACTCCGATAACGCACTCAGGATCGCGAGATTTCTTGAATCGCATCCTCAGGTCGAGAAAGTGATTTATCCGGGTCTCGAGTCGTTTC
>PSRF01000217.1 GCA_003175865.1 Blastocatellia bacterium | reverse complement strand
AAGCGGCGCCGGGCCGCCGCACTCCAAGGAGGTGACTCAATGTGTTAGCGACTGTCGGCCAACAAACCTTGGGCCAGCAACAACTCCGCATTCAGAATTGCCGCACCGGCTGCCCCACGAATCGTGTTATGGCTGAGGGCAACAAAACGATAGTCGAGCACCGAGTCTGGCAACAGCCTTCCAATTGTGATTGTCATTCCCTTCCCTCGATCGCGATCGAGTTTTGGTTGAGGTCTATCAACCTCCGAACGAACTTCGATTGGAAAATCCGGTGCTGAATAGAGTTTTAACTCTTGCGGCAGAGAACGAAATGATTCGAATGATTCTTTCAGCTGTTCAATTGAGGCTTTGTGTGCAAGCTTCACACGCACTGCTGCCATGTGGCCGTCCGTCACATTCACACGATGGACCTGGGCACTTACCACCATCGGTGCAGTCTCAATGTGTGTATCAACAAGTTGACCCAGGATCTTCTTCGTCTCTGTTTCAATCTTTTCCTCTTCCCCTCCAATAAACGGGAGCACATTATCAAGGATGTCGAGTGAAGCGACGCCTGGATAACCTGCGCCTGACAAAGCCTGGAGAGTTGTTGCTACGACTGACTCAACACGGAAACTTGCATGCAACGGTGCTAATGCCAGCGCGAGCATGATCGTTGAGCAGTTTGGATTGGTGACAATGAACCCTCCTGATGGATAGCGCGTTTTTTGTCGTTCAATCAACTTGAGGTGGTCATGGTTCACCTCAGGAATCAAAAGCGGCACATCATCATCCATGCGAAACGCAGATGAGTTGCTAATTACGGAGTAGCCGGCGCGCGCGAACGCTCCTTCGGTTTCGCGAGCAATGTCGCCAGGCAAACTAGAAAACACCAACTCACAATCGAGTGGGGGTACCGGTGACTTCACAACCATCGAGCAGACTGAATCGGGCATGTCACCACCGAGACGCCATGTGCAAGCTTCGGCGTAAGTCTTTCCCTGCGATCGATCGGAAGCCGCCAGAGCAGTAATCTCAAACTGCGGATGATTTTCCAGCAGTTGAATAAACCGTTGGCCCACCATGCCCGTGGCACCAAGTATTCCCACTCGAAGTTTGTTCGTCATGAATTCTTAAACCCCAATCGCTCTTAATCAGTAACTAATTACCGAGTTCACCAAATTAATCGTTCCAGTCCTTTCTTGATTCGCCGCACTCCTTCGGTCAACGTACTCGGCTCCGCACAAAACGAAACCCGCAAGAAGCCTTCGCTCTCACTACCGAAAGCTGCTCCAGGTACAGTAATCACTCGCTCTTCCAACAACGCTTCTGCGACACTCATCGATGGTCCATACTTGCTGACATCAAGCATCGTGTAGAACGCACCATCAGGCGTCACAGCACGCAACCCTAACTCCTGCTCGATCTGAGACAGCAAATGCTCGCGTCGCTCACGAAATGTCGCACGTATACGTGCACGCGCGTCTCGAGCTTCCTCAGTCCACGACGCAAGCGACGCCTTCTGCGAAACTGCCGACGCACACGTTGTGACGTAACCATGAAGGACCAGCGCCGCGCGAATCACTTCTTCGTCTCCGCACAACCAACCTAGTCGCCATCCAGTCATACTCATCGATTTCGACAAACCACTAATCACAATCGACCGGTCGTGAAAAGTCGACACAGATTCAGGTTGCTCATCTTCGTAATAAAGATCTCGATAAATCTCGTCGCTGATTAGATAAGCATCGTGTCCCTTCAATGATTCGGCGATGACTCGGAGATCATCACGTTTCAATGTTTGTCCTGTCGGGTTTGATGGACTAATGCAAACCACAACTTTTGTTCGTGATGTAAGGGCATTTCTAAACTCGGCAGCATCGAATCCAAAATTACGACTCGCGGGTAGGCGGTAGAACCTTGGAACACCTCCCGCCATTCGAACGATCGTTGGATAAGCGACAAATCCAGGATTCGGCAACAACACTTCGTCGCCTTCGTCCACCAAACTCATCACCGCCAGATACAACGCTTCCTGTGAACCTGCAGTAACGATCACCTTTTCGCGATTACCATCGAGATACGAATAGTCATTCGAGATCTTCTCACGTAGCGAGGGAAGACCTGCATGCGTTGTGTAACCATTCTGTTCTTCGGTTATGACTTTGACCGCCGCTCGCCGGATGACATCAGGTGTCGGTAAGTCAGGCTCACCAAGACCGAGATTGATGCTGCCGGGGTGCGCTCGATCGAAGACTTGTCGAATGACACTCTTCTCAATTCCCTGCAGGCGCCGCGGTAAAGAAAAGCTCCTCAACGCAAATAGTCCTCTAGCTGCACCGAGCGTTCTGTCTTGTCGTCGCGATATTTCACAATCACTGCCGCATACAATGAGAGTCCCCATTCGCGGCCACGATCGTTTTGCACGGCACGGGAACCCGGAACAACTACAGCTCCAGCAGGAATTTCTAACGATTTGCCTTGCCCTCGTTGGTAAATCTCGCCACGAACCAAATCATAGACCGGGGTTGAGCCAGTCAATATTGTTCCTGATGCCAACACAGCTCGCTCTCGAACGATTGCTCCTTCGTAGACGCCGCAGTTACCCCCGACCAGTACGTCGTCTTCGATCACAACTGGCACAGCTCCAACAGGTTCAAGAACACCACCGATTTGCGCCGCCGCGGAAAGGTGAACACGTTTTCCTATCTGTGCGCAGGAACCAACCAGCGCATGGCTATCAATCATGGTCCCTTCATCGACGTAGGCACCGGCGTTGACGTACATCGGCGGCATGCAAACAACACCGGAAGCGATGTAAGCGCCGTCGCGAATTGTGGAACCACCCGGAACTATTCTGATGTTTTCAGTTATCTGTGTACGCCGAAGTGGAAACGTGTCTTTGTCGTAGAAGCGAAACACGTCACCAGATGACATATCAATGAGTTGGCCCATGCGAAAGCCGAGGAGGATGCCTCGTTTGACCCATGAGTTGACCTGCCATTCAGTCCCAATTTTCTCAGCCGCACGAATTTCACCCCGAGTCAATTGTCGTTTGAACTCATCAAACAATTCTCGATCTTCAGCTGAGTACGCCGCCCCTTGACGATCGGCAAGCGATTCAATTTCTTGACGCAGAGGCATGCGACGTTTCCCTCAATAACCCAACCTCAATCAAAACTTCGCGAACACGTGCACGAGTTTTCTCCGTAACGGGCACCAACGGCAATCGCAGGTTCTCTTCGATCAAACCCATCAACGCCAACGCTGCCTTCGGAGGACCTGGGCTTGATTCAATGAAATTCACCTCCATCAACGGCAGCAGGCGGTAGTGAAGTTCGCGTGCTTCATCCCAATTGCCAGCGAGTGCGAGATCGACGAGCTCTGACATCTGGCCCGGAGCTTCATTAGAAGCCACAGAGATTAGACCATCGCCACCGAGAGCCAACAGAGCGAGTGTCAATGAATCATCACCAGAGATAACATTAAATCCTTGCGGTCGATCGCGAATGATCTCCATGATCTGCGATAAGTTCCCCGAAGCCTCTTTCACGCCGACAATGTTCTCAACATCACGCGCTAGTTGCAGGGTGGTTTGAGCCGAGATGTTCGAGGAGGTTCGACCAGGAACGTTGTAGATAACAACAGGTAAGTCGTTGACAGACTCAGCAACCGCACGAAAATGCGCGTACAGGCCTTCCTGGGTTGGCTTGTTGTAGTACGGTGCAACGACAAGGACAGCATCGGCTCCCAGTTCGCGCGCCTTCTTCGAATACGCGATGGCAGATGCAGTTGAATTGCTTCCCGTGCCAGCAATCACACGCGCGCGACCGCTGGCAATCTCAACCGCTGTTTTGATCACGAACTGATCTTCCTCTTCAGTCATTGTGACGCTTTCGCCAGTGGTACCACATGGCACGAGCAAACGAATGCCACTTTGAATCTGAAATTCAACGAAGTCTTTAAGTCGCTGCTCGTCGATGGAGCCATCTTTTCTGAAAGGAGTGACGAGCGCAGTGGCGCATCCTCGCAGCCAGGTTGTTGGTTTTGTCATCGGATACCTCCTTCGGGCATTTTTGGTTGGCGATTCTTGATTTTTGATTGGTCCCCCAAAATGAGCGTTTTAAGTGCGCGGTAAAGTCTGACTTACGCTTACTCTATGAACTGCAGCAATGAACAAGTCAAAAATCAAAAATTTGACTGAATTCAAAAACTCCCTTTCGTCCCACAATCCACTTCGCCGCCAATAGTGCTCCACTCGCAAAGCCTGCACGCGAGCGAGCAGTGTGAGTCAGTAGTACTTGATCGCCTAACGAGTCGAAACCTACTCGATGAGTTCCAGGGATGTGTCCTGCACGCGTTGATGCTGTCGGAATTTCAGCATCAAAATGTGCACTTATGATGTCACGCAGGACGATAGCTGTACCTGAAGGCGCATCGCGTTTTCGGGCATGATGTTCCTCCTCTATAAATGGTGCGTAGTTAACGCTCGCAAATAACTTCGAAGCATAGTCAACAACCCGATACAACAAATTCACGCCAACGGAAAAGTTTGCACCGTAGACTAACGCCCCATCAAGCTCAAGCACCAATGACTTCACGGAAGTCTCGTCTTTTTTCCATCCGGTTGTTCCTTCAACCAGCGGCACGCCAGCGCGCATGCACGCCTCTACATTTGGCAGTACACGTTCGCCGATTGAAAAGTCGATAGCGACATCATGACCACGTAACTTCTCTATCAAGAATGCGGGATTAGCGGAGACATCTCTCGACGTCAATATGGTCCCAATTTCAGCGCCAGCCTTCGTTGCTTCATGGGCAACGAGTTGGCCCATTGATCCGTGTCCAATCAATGCCATCTTCATAACTACCTCTTTGGAGTGCGGCGGCTTGACGCCGCTTTTATTAAGGGACTTTTAATTTTCGGCATGCAAGTAGCAAAGCGGTGCCAAGGCACCGCACTCCAAAGTCGCTTCGCTAATCAGCGTTCTGAAGCTGCGCCCCGACTTCCACCGCCAATTTCACATACAAATCTACAGCTTCCACCAACTCGTTCTTCAAGACGCGTTCGTGATCAGTATGGGCATCCAGAATTGAGCCTGGCCCAATAAGCAATGGTGTTCCCCAGTTTGTCAGATAGGGAATATCCGTCGTGAACCGCATCACTGCTTGTTTGAATCCGGTAACCTGCATTAGCCGTACGGGATTATGCGCAGACGAACAGGTCATTTCTGCGCGACCATCAATCGCTTCCGCAACCAACCGTCGAATGCTTTCAGTATCTTTCGTCAAACGGATTTGCACTTCTGCCGAAGCATGATCAGGAATCACGTTTGGTCGCGTTCCTCCGTTTATGACTCCGATGTTACAGGTGGTCGGACCGAAGAGTGAATCAGAAGGCCAGTCAATGGCACGTATATCGTTCAAGATATCAAGCAGTGTTTCGATTGCTGATTCACCTGCTTCGGGGTAAGCCGAATGTGCTGATTGTCCACGCGTGGAAATCATGATGCGCATCGATCCCTTTGTTCCAAGGGCAAGCATGTTTTCAGTGGGTTCACCATTAATTAGAAACCGGTTCTCACTCGCCGTTGGGTGTAGATTTGCAAGCCGGGCTCCCGCGCTCGCGAGTTCTTCATCGACAGTGAACAGCAAACCAAATTCATCAAAACCCTCAGCGCGCAACTTCTCAGCGGCAAAGATTTGACATGCAATAATTCCTTTCGCATCGCATGAACCCCGACCGTAGATGTAATCGGCGTCTTCTCTAGACTCGATGAAAGGTGGCACAGTGTCGATATGTGTGGAGAAGACAATTCGCTGTGGCGCATCCGTCATGGCAAATACATTGAACCGATTGTCTTTGACGTGCTGTCTTTCTACTCGATAATTGAGACGCTCCAGGTACG
>PSRF01000432.1 GCA_003175865.1 Blastocatellia bacterium | reverse complement strand
CTTCGAAGTCGTAACAATGGGAACGATCGTAACGCAGTAACTCCGCTCAGCATAAGCAATTTCGGCGGCTCGGCCGCGTCACGCTCACTGCCAGTTGCCCTTCCTTACTGCCTTGGCGAATGTAGGCGAGTCTTGGCCGCTGTCTTTCTTACAAGTCTGGCGGATCGTCGCACCAGGCTTTCTTCCATTAATCGTTTCGTGAATTCAAACCGACTGTGGCATCATTGGCTCGAAGTTCACTTTGTCGGAAAACGAATCCACGTGATCACCTGTCGCAAAATGAAGGCTGCTGATGTTCCTGAAGCATTTCAAATGCTGCGGGTTTTTCTCGGCCAAGACGAACATTATCTCGCCAGCAGTTCGGCTTATGGCGATCGCGGTGTGAGAGGACTCAACGATGCTCTGGACCTTTTCCTGGAGCATCCGGAACTCGGGTTTATCTGGTTGGCTTACGACGAAAAAGGACTCGCAGGAAGTTGCGTTGTCTGTTATGCGATCTCGACGTCAATGGGATCAGTCGTTGCTAAACTCGATGACGTCTCAGTACAGATAGACAGACGTGGCCTGGGAATTGGTACAACAATGCTGGAGAAGTTAAAGGAGCAATTGCGAAAAGAATCAGTCACACGCATTGATGTCGCAGTTCATCTCGATAATCCGGAAGCGCGACACTTTTACGAAAAGCTCGGTTTCGTCCCTCTCAACGAAGAACGCCTCGCAATGGTCATCTAGTCAATAGACAGCTGACTATTTCAAATTCGCAATCTCTTCAAAGTACTTTGCAAACGCCACCATCCCACCTGACGCTTGCTGCCAATCATAATTCTCGTTCGGTGCGTGATATCCATGCTCCGGCAGCGACAGTCCAAGAAACAGCACAGGACACTTCAAAATCTTTTCAATGCTCGTCATCGCTCCAATCGTGCCACCATCACGCACAAACACTGCTTCCCGTCCAAACGCAAATTTGATCGAGCGTTTTAGTGCCTCGGGCAGTGGTCCCTCCACCACCGTACGAAACGCTGGCGCACACGACTCAAACTGAATCTTTACATCGCGATTGCGTTCCTTCACTGCGCGGGTAATTAACTTTTTGATTTTGATGGGATCCTGAACAGGTACGAGGCGACATGAAGCCTTCACCTCTGCTCGCGGCGGCACGATCGATTTCAAACCCGGACCCTGGTAACCACCCGCGATTCCATGAATCTCCAGGGTCGGGATACCCCAGATACGCTTCATGACTTCCATCGGGTCTTGTGTGCGCATCTTCTTGAGGTGGTGAGCCTTCTTGAAAGCACTAACCGTGAACCCGCTATTTTTCCAATCTTCGAGCTCTTTCTTTGAGGGCGGAATCACATCGTCATAAAACCCTTTGATTTTTACTTTTCCAGTGCGCACGTCGTATAGGTCACACACCAGTTGCATCAACTCAGTAATGGGATTCCGTGAAACACCTCCAGTTTCACCGGAATGCGTATCAACTGTTGCCGTTTCTAACGTCAGGATGAACCCAAGTAAGCCTCGCAAACCTGCTGAGCTGGCGGGACGATTACGAGACACCCACACCGTGTCAGACACAACAACAGAATCAGTGCGCAGGTCGGCAACATTCCTGGCGATAATCTTCTCAAAGTTAGGCGACCCAATCTCTTCTTCAAACTCCCAAAGAAAGCGAATGTTGACCGGGACGTTCGCTTCGAGAGCCGCACGAGCACCATACAACGCAGTAAGCGCGGGCCCTTTGTCATCGGTGGTTCCGCGGCCATAGTACGTGTCGCCTTTCTTCGTAAACACGAACGGTTCTGTGTCCCAGGGCTCCGTTTCTTTTGACGCTGGTTGCACGTCCATGTGGTTGTAAACGGTTACTGTAGGCAGGTTCTTGTCGTCACCGAAAACAGCCTGAACAATTGGGTTCCCCTTGTCGGCCTTGTAAACATTGGCTTTGCCACCGAACTTCTCGATTGTTTGGACGGTTAAGTCGACTCCTTTGCGGATGTCTTCGGCGTGATTGGGATCAACGGAGACAGTCGGGGTCTCCACAAACCGGCGAAGAAGATCCTCAAATTCATTTCGGTGGGCTTGGGCGAACGAAAAGAGGCTCTCCCGGTTCAATCGTGTTGTCATTCACGGTCCTCCAGACAGTTTTTCGTAGGGAATTGCGTGGCAATAATATACGAAGAATTCATCGTCGCAAGCGACCCCATCAGGCGACGAAAACCGATGGATGCGCATCACAGGTCTCTGATACGTCGACATTCGGGCAAATGAGCGGAACAGATAGTTTTTAGGAAACTTAACTATTGACGTTGCGTACATTCAAAAGCCGACGCGCTTCGTGTTATCCTGACAGCCCCGTTTCGCCCCGGAAACCGCATTCGGAGGCGAAGTCCTCTGGGGAAGTAATTGCCGATATTTTAGGAGGGTCGTGTGCGAAATAGATTTTATATCCCGGGTCTTCTTTTCCTTATCTTAGCCCTTGCAGTTCCTGCAATCATCCTGGCACAGCAAAACCGCTCGGCCCGCAGAACGGGAGGCGGTAGTGTTGAGCGTTCTGCGGGAAGTAACACGTCCTCAGGGAAGTCGCCTGCTACTGCCCCAGTTATCAAAAACGACCTGTCGGAAGCTCTCTCGATAATTCAAGCGAACTACATTGACGGCAAGAAGCTTGATTACAACACGATCTTCAAGTCCTCAATTAGTGGAATGTTGAGTGTCCTGGATCCACACTCAACCTATTTCGATCCGGTCGAATACGCTTCGTTCCGAACTGAACAACGCTCAGAGTATTTTGGTATTGGCGCGACGATCGAAGACTTGCGCGAAGGGACTGACGTCAACACTTACATTCGCGCGACTTTCCCAGATTCTCCTGCCGCGCGCGCAGGACTACGCTTCGGCGATCGCATCACAGCTGTCGATGGACAGTCGATGAAAGGCAAAACATTTCCAGAAGTTCGTAAGTTCCTGCTCGGGCCGCGAGGCACGACAGTGAAAGTCACAGTCGAACATCCTGCAAATCATCAAAGTGAAACCGTCAGCATAGTCCGTGATGCAGTTTCGCTACCATCGATCGCCCAGGCTTATATGCTGCGCCCTGGTGTCGGCTATGTCGCCATGACCGGTGGCTTCAATCTCACCACGGCTGATGAATTTGATGTCGCGCTTAAGCAATTGCATTCGAAGGGCATGAACATGCTCATTCTGGATTTGCGTGGCAATCGCGGTGGTTTGTTGATTCAGGCTGTCCGGGTTGCTAATTCGTTTCTACAGCGAGGCCAGATGATCGTCTCGCAGAAGGGGCGGTTCAAAGATAGTTCTCAGGCCTACGCTGCAGTGAACGAGAGTCCGGACAACGTGCCACTCGTCGTACTCGTTAACGGCGAGACTGCCTCAGCAGCGGAAATTGTCGCAGGTGCTTTGCAGGATCACGATCGCGCTTTGATCGTTGGTGAAACAACTTTCGGTAAGGGCCTGGTCCAGTTTCCGTTCCAATTGGATTATGACTCGGCCTTACTGCTGACCATTGCGAAGTACTTCACTCCGTCTGGTCGATTGATCCAACGCGATTATTCGAATGGAGGTTTTTACAACTATTACTTCCCCGGCGGTGTTGCAGCCGACAAGAATAGTCAGGTCAATCCACAGAATGGTCCAGAGAGTCGCACAGATACCGGTCGTGCCGTTTATGGTGGTGGCGGCATCTCGCCTGACGAGGTTGTGAAGCCCGGAGTGATTACCGCGGCTGAAAGACACCTTCGAGATGTGCTCTTCGCGTTTTCATTGGAACTTACGACGGGTCGAGTCGAAGGATTTGAGAACTATAAGGTTCAACGTTCGATTGAATTTGATCATGACCTTGAAAGCGACGACTTTCCGATCACTGATGCTCTCTTCAAGGAAGTTAAGAAGTTCGCTGCGAGTAAGCCGATTTTCAAGGTAACTCCTGAACAGCTCGATCGTTCACGCGTTTTTGCAGAGCGGCAGCTGCGTTACAACGTATTGTCCGCTGCTTATGGTTACCGAACGGCGACCCAGGTATTCAACGACGGTGATCCGCAGATTGCACGTGCGGTGGATGCAATGCCTCGAGCACGAGAACTCGCGCTGGCAGCAAGTCGCGCCCGCGCCCGAGGATAAGTAGTCAATAAAATGTCCGATAAGCTTGACCTTTGTCGCTTGAATCGCAATTAGAATTTTTGCGAGTTCAGCGACAAGCTGAAGCTTATCGGACATTTTTTCTAATCAACGAGCAGCACAACCTTACCAAAGTTCTGATTCGATTCGATTCTTTCGTGGGCCCGTGCAACGTCCTCAAGTTTGTAGACCTTATCGACCACCGGACGAACAGTACCATTCGCTAAAAGTGGACCAACGTGCCTTGCGAACAATCTTGTTGCAGTCGCTTTCTCCTCTTCTGAGCGTGCTCGCAAAACTGTCCCTCGTAACTTCAAACGCTTACCCATCACAGTCCCGATATCGAGGTTACCTTGCGCCCCGGAAGTAGTGCCTACAAAAAACAGTCGACCTTTGTTTGCTAATGATCTGATGTTTGCTTCGAGGTACGCGCCACCAACAAGGTCGAGAACTACATCGACACCGTGGCCACCCGTCAATTCGCGGATTGCGTTCACAATGGTAAGCGGATCGTTTCCAACTGCAATGGTCTCGTCGAAACCAAAACCTCGAGCTTGCTCAAGTTTGTCAGGCGTTCGGGAAGTACCGATCACTCTCGCGCCGGCAGCTTTTGCTAGTTGACTTGCCGCAGTCCCAACACCAGAACCCGCCGCATGCACAAGTAGTGTTTCGCCAATGGTGAGCCTCGCCTGAGTAAACAAAGCATCGTGAGCGGTTATGAAGACTTCTGGTACCGCGGCGGCGTTCTCCCAACTCAGATTCTCCGGAATTTCAACCAGGTGATCCCCTGGCACGATTACGTATTCGGCGTGTGCACCACTGCCTGTTATCCCGAAAACACGTTGACCAGGTTTCCACGTCCGGACTTCCGGCCCAACCTGATCGACTTCGCCGGCGAACTCGAGGCCAGGTATATCCTTTGGTGCACCCGGTGGTGCGGGATAGCGTCCCATCCGTTGCAGAATATCGGCCCGATTTAGTGCCGACGCACGAACGCGAACGCGCACACGATTCGCGACAGGATCCGGAGGTGTTTGGACCTCTCTGATTTCCAGAACATCAGCCCCACCCGGTTTTGTAATGATGACGGCTTTCATACGAATCAATTTATAACCACGATGTTGGTCTAGCCAAGCGATGGGGAAAAATCAACTTACTAGAGCGATGTGTTTCACATTAACATGGTGTAATCTGCCGATGCTCCCAGATGCAGACACTCATCATCATTAACAACAGTGCCGCAAAAGCAAAACGGGTCTGGCCACTCATTGAACAACAACTCAACGACGCTGGAATTCCCTTCGAAAGATATGAAACGAAGGCCGCTGGCGATGCAAGTATCAAAGCGCGCAACGCCCTCCACTCAGGAACGACAACGGTCGCGGTTGTCGGTGGTGATGGAACGTTGAGCGAAGCTGCAGAAGGCTTCTTTGAATTCAACAATGATTTGGCTCAACCACCTAGACCGATCAACCCAGACGCAGCGCTGGCAATCCTTCCCGCTGGCACTGGAGACGACTTTGCGCGTGGCATGCAAGGCAAGCGAGCCACATTGTCACCATCGATAGAGCTTCTCCTCAGTCACCTACGAGAACCAAATGCTATGGCGATTGACGTGCTGTATGGTCGATCAGATGCCTATCAAACACCCTTTATTTGCCTGAACGCTTCTACGATGGGCATTGGTGGTGAAACAGCAAGACGGGTGCTCGCTCAAGGTTCCTTCATGCGGAGATTTTCCGGAGAGTTTCGCTTCGCCTTTGCGGCAGTCGGCGCGCTCGGAGCCTGGCGTGAGCGACGTGTAAGTGTTGTTGTTGATGGGCGGGAGTTTTTCGATGGGCCAATGAACCTCACCGCAGTTGCGAATGGACTGTACGCGGGCGGTGGAATGATGCTATCACCCGCAGCCAGTATCGAAGATGGGTTGTTGGATGTTCTAACGGCGTCCGGTTTAACGCGGCTTGGAATTGTGCGGGAGTTGGCGCGGATTCATAACGGCGGGCATTTGCGAAATCCGAAAGTAAAACTTGAAAGAGGTCGCTTAGTCCGCATTGAAACGTTTATGGCCCATGATGCGATGCCGATTGAAGCCGATGGAAACTTGCGTGGCGTTACGCCTGTGCAATTTGAAGTATTGCCTCGCGCGCTGAAATTCGTGATGTAAATGTTCAACTCCTTGGAGTGCGGTGGCGCGGCACCGCTTTGTTATAAGACCGGTAGCATGCGCATCAGTTAGATCGTAGTCAACGAGTCTCCCAACATTAGTCGTTGAGGGACTTGCTTGAACTTGTACCTTCCCGAGGAACGATCGAGATCGAAAACCCAAATCACGTCGAACCGTTCCTCGGGCCATTTCAAAGGCGCCAGGTTCCGATGGTCAAGGATGTGTTCCGCTATTTTCGGAATGTATTCTCGTTGCCAACAAATAAGAACAACGCCCTTACAAAAAAAGGCTTCTTCAACCATGCCGTCGAAATCGTATCTCGGATAACTGGAATTGATTGTGATCCCGAGTTTCTCAGCCAACGGGATAATCGTTTCGATCGGACGTCGACTGCCTTTGCGTCTTAGTGGTTTCGAGGCAAATATGAAATGCGGCCTCGCAAGATGCTTGTAGGGGAAGCTACCGTTCAGTGACGTCAGCAGATTTGCAAGTGCGCCCGCGCGTTGCCATCCCCGAACCTGCAACGATTCACTGCTCCGCTCTCCTGATAAAGTCACACCGTAAGGAACATTGTCTTTGGCCGGCTTTTCAGCGTGCCTTAACAACATGATTTTTATTGCCTTTGGAGTTTTTCGTCTCATGCGCTTCAGCATTAAACCAACTGGATTTTTGTCTCTGCGAAACTCCGCGTACTCCGCGCC